>NZ_JBCOAB010000003.1:0-168349 GCF_040227035.1 Clostridium sp. RTP31139st1_H3_RTP31139_211217 | reverse complement strand
TACTTTAACATGAACGTACCCGTATGGGTTATTTTTTTTGCAATTAATTAGTGTTGCACTTGATATTGTAATTTATCATATAATAACTTTGCAAAGAGAAGAGGTCAATTAGGATATAATTTAAATATGACAGAAGATGATATTATCTTAATGACTAAAATATGTATTAATAACAATGAAAAAATGAAACTTAACAAATTGTTTGATGAATTTGAATTAAGAGGTATATTTTTTGATAGAGATTCAAAAACAAAGATTGTACAGTTATATGAAAAGTTAAATTTATTAGAAAAGAAATCAGATAGTGGGGATGCACAATATGTCAGATCAGTTTTATAGTTATTTAGCAGAAAAAATAATAGAGTTTTTTAGAATTAATCCTTTAACTCCAGGGTCAAAGTATAATATTCAATTTGAAAAAGAAGAAGAAGTAAGAGAATTATACGAGAAGTTAAAAGAAAATACTTATTATAGGGATTATGAGTATAAAGATCCCAAAGGAGAAGTGAAATATAAATCTTATGAATTAGACTTTAATGGAGTGCAATTAATAATATCAGCAACCATAGATGATGTTCAACCTGATTTTTTAACTAGATTAAGAAATATGGTTGGTATGGAATCGGGATATGAAAGAAAAGCTATTTTATTTATTCATAATACTACTTTAGATAGTATTATGGGAGGGACAGAATCTTTTGCAAAAGAAGGAATGCCTTTTCATATAGATTCTATACAAAAAGATATTAAGTCAGAGTTAGAAGGTTCTTCATTTACAGATGTAGATAAAGCAATTATTAATATGGATTTAGAGAGAAAGAAGAATGTTCTGTTTCAGGACAACAATTCTATATTTGAGTATAGAGAAGTTTTAGATATTTTAAATAAAGGCTGTATTAATAAAGAGCAATATAAAGATTTTGGGTTATTTTATGATAGCAAGTTAAGTGAATTTGAAGGGAAAGAGTTAAAAAATAGAATAAAAGATAATGCTTTATATTTTAATAGAGTAGATGAAATACACAATTATGGAACACCTGAAACTCAATTAGAAAAATACTTTGAGGAGAAAGGTATAGAGAAGCTTAAGGTTAGCGAATGGAAAGATGTCGAATATAAAGAAGTTAAGAGGTCCGTTGATGAAAAGAAGCTAATTAAACCTTTAGAATATTTATCCGCTTCTCATGAGTGGGATAAAGAAGAGGGAACATCAAAAGCAAAATCAAGAATAAGAAATATAATAGTATTTAATGAGACTAAAGCTGAATCTGTAGATTTAGAGTTTTCTTTTGATGATTATTTAAAGAAAGAGTATATTTACAAGGTTGAAGGACAAGTTGAAGCCTCAACTTCAGGACGAAAATTAAAGGTAACAATAAAAGATGTAGAGGGAAAATCTAATTTTTATAAAGTTATTTATAAGGATGAAAAAGTAAAATTTGAATTTAAAATTGTTATGCTTAAATGTAATGAAAAATATCTAGAAAGTATAAAATCTAGATTTTCATTGGTAATTAAAAAGAAAGAACAATATATATCAATTAATACTAATGATTCTTCTGTAACATTTAATGAGTTTGCTGAAGGAAACGTAACTAACTATGAGCTAGATTCTAATAATGATGTTATAAGTATTGAAAGTGATGAAAAACTAACAGTTAAAATAAGTGAAAACTTTGAATATGAAAATGATAGTGATTTAGCTAAATTTAACTTAAAAATAGGAAATGAATTGGTTCCAATTGGTATAGTGGGAACTACAGAAAAAATAGTTCCTATAGAAGGATTTAAAGTTTGGAAGTTAAAAAGAGAAAAAAACAGTGACTTTAAGTTGATAGGAGATAATAAATTACAACATGGTACTAGGGAATACTTTGCTAGAGATGAATTTAGAAAAAATTTAAATCTAGAAAAACAAATAATTGAGAATGAAGGTTTAAGTTTTCTTGATACAACAGATGGACTTGAAGCTGTTGATTTAGATTTAAATAGTGAAGTGAAAAAGACTTATTGTAACATATTAGAATATTATAAAATTTCTAAAAAGCTACCAAGTTTAACTTATTTAAATGATGACTTAAAGAAGTTATATGAAGAGTTTATAGGTGCATATATAAAATCATTAAATAATATTGAAGAAGGTTCCTATTTAACTCAATCTGAAAAGAATTTATTTAAGATTGGAACAATAAAAAGAGAAGTTGAAGATAGGGAGTTAATATTTACATCTTTACATCCATTAAATATAGCATATCAACTACACTTAATTAATTGTATTGATGATGAGACTATTTCTGACGAAGTATTAAAGAAATTTACTTCAACATATCTTTTACCATATATAGTTGATGAAAATGATAAGTTATATATACCTATGGAACAACAGCATACGCCTGAATGGAAGTATTATGTAGATGAAAGTCTTCCAAGATACAAGAGTTCTAGGGATTTTGTATCTAAGTTAGTTAATGAAAAGTTAGAAGAATTTGTAGGTCATTTTAAATATATGTTTGAAATGGGTAATAATGCTCCTATAAGAATTAATTTAATTAACACAGGGGATAGTAAAGAAATACTTCAAGGTATATTTAAGTATTATGTTAAGCAACTTAAGAGTGATAAGACTAAAGAAGTATTACCGATAGATTTATTTATATATTCGAATAAGAACATAACTAATGCATTTGAAGAAGTAGCATTTAATGAAAATATTAATAGTTTAAAAGAAATTTATAACTTAGATTTAAAGGTTGATCATATGTCGGAGGAAGATGTATTAAATCTTTATAGAGAAAAGGTACATTTCTATACAAAAAAAGTAGAAGATGGAATAGAATATGCACATATAACTTTCTTAGAAATGAATAATGAAGCTAAGAAGGTTACTTCAAATATGGATGATATACCATCAGGAATAATATTAAATGGGATGATTTCGGGGGTGCCATCAGTATTTCTAGGAGATTCATATAGAACGGGATTTGGTACGAAATATACGAATACAGATAATAAGGTAATGAACATAGCTATAAAGTTAAATGCTGTTAATGCTTGTTCAGCAGGTGAACCATTTAATAGTAATCAATGTAAGGCTATATCAGTCCCTAATAATAGTAAAACAGTTTTAGATAAAATATATGATGCAAGTCACTGGATTACATTTATCGATCCAAAAGTTGATTTAAACTTCTTTAAAAATGATCCTAAGGCTAAAGATTTGCTTATTATTCATTATAGCGATCAATATACTACGGCGGGGGGATATGATGCTATAACTGTTACAAGAAAATCTGGTCCTTATCAAAGAGTTATAGAAGAATTCTTAACTAAAAAAGGAATAAAAAATGCACATGATTATTCACCAGCAGTAATAAATATGTTTAATGCTGTTAATGGAGATTGGCTTTTAAGGCTGTTATCAAGTAAATCTCATTTTCCTAAAGAAAAAATAAGCATTCTTTCTGCAATAAAATTAGCATTAGCTGAATTTAAAAAAGATAATATTATTTGGGTTCCTATATCATTAGAAGAGGTATTAAGGGTATCTGGAGGAGCAGGATTAAAACAAAGTGAAGGATTCTTTTCTGCTAAAAACTTAGGATTTGATACTGGAGTAACTAGTGATGATATTTTACTCGTTGGGATTGAAACAGTAAACAATGAGGTTTTTGTTCATTATTATCCTATAGAAGTTAAGATAGGAGAAAATAATTCAACATATATACAAAAGGGAATTGAACAAGCAAAATCAACTAAAAAGATATTTAACGAGACACTATTACCAGATGAAAATGGTGATTTGACAAGCACTCAAAAAGTTTACAGAAACTTCTTAATGCAATTAGTTATAACTAGTGCAGAAAAGTTAAATTTATATAATGTTTGTGATGAAGAAAACTGGATTAAAGTAATTGATTCTGATTTAAGAAGAAGATTACTTAATGAAGAGTATGAAATAAGCAGTTCTTTTGATAATTCAATTGGGGAGGCTGCAGTTATATCATTTAAAAAGGGTGTAACTTTTAATGATATTAGATTAGAAGATGAAGTTATGGTAATAGAAATGTCTGAAGAAGAAGGGATTAATTTTATAACTAAGAGTGTTAAGGAAATTAGAGAAATTGTTGATGGAGTAGAAGTAGTTGGTACAGAATCAACAACAGTAGTTGATGGTAATGATATTAAAGAAATTGCTGATGATTCAGATGATATTAATATATGTACACCAGAAGAACTATTACCAGATAAAACATCAACGCATAATCCAGAAGTTCAAACAGTAGGTGAAGTTGGAGATCAATATATATCAAATATAAAAGAAGAAAGAAATATGCAGATATTATTTGGAGTTAATGAAAAAAATAATAAAGAAGTTTATTGGTATCCAAATGATACAGATAAAGTATTCCATACTAATACTGGTATTATAGGAACAATGGGAACTGGAAAGACCCAATTTACTAAATCAATGATTACTCAAATTCATAGAGAGTCAAAATATAATGTTGATGGAAAAAATGTTGGAATATTAATCTTTGACTATAAAGGTGATTATAATAATTCTAAAACAGATTTTATAGAAGCTACGAATGCAAATGTATATGAATTGTATCATTTGCCATTTAATCCTTTATCAGTTATAAAAGCGAAGAACTCTAAGCCAATGTTGCCACTTCACACAGCTAATAGTTTAAAAGTTACATTAGCTAAAGCCTTTGGACTTGGAATTAAGCAGGAAACATTGTTAAGAGATTTAATAATGGAGGCTTATGAGAAGAGGGGAATAATTAAAAACAAACCAGAAACATGGGAAAAACCAGCTCCTACATTAAAAGATGTTTATGATATATATGTAAATAGAGAAGATTTAAAAGAGGATAGTCTTTATGCTGCATTTAGTAACTTAATAGACTTTGAGATCTTTGAACCAGATCCACATCAAACAAAGAGTTTATTTGAATTAATTGATGGAGTTACAGTAATAGATTTATCAGGATATGATCCAGATATCCAAAACTTAGTTGTCGCAATTACATTAGATTTATTCTATTCACAAATGCAAGCTTATGGCCATAGTGGAGTACAAGGAAATCTAAGACAGTTAAATAAGATGATATTAGTTGATGAAGCTGATAATTTCTTAAGTAAGGATTTTGAAACTTTAAAGAAGATACTTAAGGAAGGAAGAGAGTTTGGAGTAGGAACTATACTTTCAACTCAATTATTAAGTCATTTCTCAACAGGGGAAAATGATTATGCTAATTATATTCTAACTTGGATAGTTCATAATGTTGCTGAAATTAATCCAAAGGATGCAAAATATATCTTTAATGCTCAAGCTAAGAGTGATCAAGAAATAATTTGTAATAAGATTAAGAGTTTAAGTAAGCATTATAGTTTGGTTAAGATGGGAGATACTGATAGACCTATATTTATGAAAGATAAGGCCTTTTGGGAGTTAGTTAAATAATCAAGAGTTAACATTCATTATATACCATAGAATTATATTTGTTTCTTAGTATTTTCAAGCTAATAAAAAAATCTACCCTAAAGGTAGATTTTTTTATTAACTATTATTATATTAAAATATCAGATAATACTGTATTTTTAGATATACTTAGTCTAATAAAGCTTGAGGTTTTGTTTTTATAACCTAATTCATCTATTACATAAGAGGGTTCACTAATTCCACAAGCAGATCCTGCAGAAATAGCCACTTTATCACCTAAATCTTTAATAAACATTTCATTAACTATACCAGGAATCAACATTCCAATAACTCCAGGAATTTTATTAACTGGATCACCTAAAAACTCAGTTCCAGGATATTTAGCTAATATCATTTTTTTAGATTCAACTTCAAGTTGTGCTATTTTCTTAATATATTCATTCATATCTCTCTTAGCAATTTCACAAGCCTTACCAAATCCAACTATATTATGAACTCCATGAGTTCCAGCTCTATATCCAGATTCTTGTTGACCACCATGAATTAAAGAAGTTAGTTTATAATTAGTTAATCCATTTTGTCTTATATATGCAGCACCTACACCTTTAGGAGCATATAATTTATGCGCTGAAAATGACATGAAATCTACTGGTAGAGTATTAACATCAATGTCGATTTTACCTAATACTTGTGTGGCATCTGTATGAAATAATATATTTTTTTCTTTAGCTATTTTGCTAAGTAGATTAATATCATTTAATGATCCAATTTCATTATTACCATAAATAAAAGAAGCTAAAATAGTATTATCTTTAATAGTTTTTTCAAATAATTCAGCATTTACTTGTGCATACTCATTAACTGGCAAAAAGTCTACTTCAAAACCTCTGTCTATTTTTTTTACAGCTTGTTTTTTTATAAATCTACTTGCTACAGATTTAGTTGGATTATTATTAAATACTTCACCATTTAAGAATTTACAAGTTTGCAATACTGATTTATGTTCGACTGTAGAAGTTATAATATGATTACCTTTTTCTTCATAGTACTTCATATAATCAGCAACACCTTTAATAATAAAGTTATTACTTTCAGAAGCGCCACTAGTAAATATTATTTCATTAGGTTTTGCATTAATAAGAGCAGCAACTTGTGATCTAGCCTTTTCAACTGCTTTTTCTGCATTTACTGCTAATGTATAGTGTCTACTAGAAGGATTACCAAACTCTTCTTTAAGGTAAGGAAGCATAGCTTCCAAAACCTCAGGATCAACAGGAGTAGTGGCACTATTATCTAAATATATCATATAGATGCATCTCCTTTTTGAGTAATTGTTCTTAGGAATTTCTCTAAATTACCACCTGAATATTTATAAAGGTTTTGAAGTATTTCAGCACCTTTATCTATATGTTTTTTTGTATATAAAGGATAATATTCATCATCAGTTAAATGTTTATTTAAATTAACTTCCATTAAAGATTTATATACATTATCAAACTCACCAGTAACAGTTGATCTTTGTAATTCTAATCCATTTGTATCAGTTTCTCCATATAAATCAATTGAATTAGTATCTTTTAAAGATAATGCAATAGCAATCTTTGATAGAGCAAATGGCTTAAGGTTACTACTAGCACCTATTTCTTCAAATATTTCTTTTGTCTTTTTTGATGTTTTAAGTCTAAATCCCATAATTACACCTCGAAGTAACCTTTCTTAACTTCAGTTTTTCTTGCACTCTCATTATATAAAAGTAAATATTCATCACAAATATAAGGTTTAATAACATTATATAGGTTAGAATCAATTTCTTCATTTGTAGAGAGAATAATTACTTGTTTACTTATATTAGGTAAGTAATCTACAGTTAAAGTCTTTCTATGACTTTCGTCAATTCTAGCATAAGGAGTATCTATAATAAATGGAACTTCAACTCCAGAACTTTTAATTAATGCCCAAATTAAGCAAAGAATATAAATTTGTTTTTCACCTTTAGAGAAGTCATTAACATTAACTTTAGTTCTTACTTCAATATCTTCCCAACTTGGATTATTATTTAAGTATTCCATTAATTCAGATAAAGATGAAACAGGATATTTATTTAAAAGATCTTCTATAAACATAAGACCATATTTCTTAGAAATATCATTTATACCTAAGTTGCTAATTATATTTTGAATTTCAAGTGAGCTATATCCTCTATTAACATATAATGTTGATTCGAATGAATCATCAATTACAATACTTGAAACATATTCATTTTTTCTAATTATAGTCTTAAATATACTTATAAAGTTTTCTTCTATTAATCTTAGTTTATCTTTAGTTAATGTAGTTAATAAAGCATCAAGATATTCTGTAAGATTAGATGATAACTCTAAAACATTATTATCTTGTAATGAAGAAGTGTATTGATTTTTAGCCCTAATATAATGATATTCCGCATTTTTAAGTTCTTCATTACAATTATCTAACTTATGTTTTAATGTTAGAATAGAGTTCTGAGTATTAATTATATTATTATTAATAGCTTCTATTTCTTTTAGATAATTTTCAACTAATTCTCCTGAAATAGTTGAATTCAATTTATCTCTACAATCTCTAAGTTCTATAGCAATAGATTTTAATTTATCAAAATTATTAATTAATGATCTTTTGTAAGTTTCATTATTAGCAATAATTGAAGTTATTGTTGATAAAACGTTGATTTTTTGATCATCAGATAATAATAATATCTCACTTATATTTTGTAATTCATTAACATCAAACATATTGTTTAATATAGTTACTGCAATTTCATCAAAATCAGCAGAGGAATTGTTTAAAGTAGGTATAGAATTAAAAGATTTTTTAATTATTTCACCTGATAATTTGTTTTTTACTGCTTTATATGATGATATATTTTCTTCTTTATCAATTTGTACTTTAGTATCTACTAGCAAATCACTAATGATTAAGAATGGTAATATATCATTACAGAAATCCTTAATTTCTTGATTTATAATTGAACGTTCATTTTCTAGCTTAGTAATTTTAGAAGTTATTTCAGCACGTTCAGTTTCTAATATACCACCAGAACTTTTAAATTCATCATCAAGAGTATTTTTTTTAACTAAAAGTTCATCAAGTTCTAATTCTTTAGCTTCAATATGAGAAGAGATTAAATCTATTTCAGATTTAGCAGTTTTAACTCTATTTAATGCTTCATCATAAAGAGTTTGAATATCATTTAAATTAGTATTATTTTTAGAAATATTTCTTTGATAAGAAAGTAATTGTTTCTTTAAAATATTAAAGGTATCATAATTAAATAATTGCAGTACTGCATCCTTCAAGCTATTTGATGAATTTTTACCTATAAAGAATTCAGTAAGTTCTTCTCCGTCAAAGAAGAAAAAGTCGAATAAACTTGGTGGTAAAACTGATTGAAGATATCTATTAAAGTAATTAATTTCATCTTCATTTAACACAGAACCATTTTTAGTAACTTCAAAATGTTCAACTATTTTTTGTTTAATATATTGCCAACTTCTATTTAAAGTATAGTTATTAATTTGAGTACCTTCTTTAAATGATAATGATAATGATATGTCGCAATTTACAATATCATTTTTAAAAGCATTGTTATTTATGTTGTTTTTTACCTTAGTTAAGTAGTTTGAATTTATACCTATATATCCATAGCTCATTGGTCCATAAATACAAAGCTTTATTGCTTCGAATAAAGTTGATTTACCGGCTCCATTTTCTCCACCAATTAAAACTATATTTTTGTTTTCTTTAGGAGAAAAAGAAAATTCAGTTTCATCTTCATATGATCTAAAGTTTTTAAGTTTTATACTATTAATTATCATTTTCTATCTCCTCAATTATACTTTTGTGTAAATATCTTTGGTTTAATACCTTCGAAATTGATTTATCTAATACGGTCTTATTAGTAAAATGTTTTGATTTATTAGTTTCAATAAGTAATTTATTAATTAAATGATCAGATAAATTAAATTCTTTGTTTAGATTTTTTATTGTATCTAATGTTTCTTTATCAAATATAGGCTTCTTAAAATCATGCCATGGAAGTTTCTCACCAATAACTTCATAATAAATATCAACAAGACTTCTTCTAGTTAAATCTTCTTCGTCATCCCAAATCATATCAATTTGTTCTAATTCCTCAATAGTTATAAGAGGAAAATCAATAAATTCATTCATTACTAGTTGAGTTTCTAATAGCCTTTTTAGAATTTCTTTTCTAGCAAAGAAGTTAAAAGGACCATAGCCAATAACATGAATATATGGCTTAGTTTCCTTATCAAATATTTTATTTTCATCTAACTTATATTCTGAAATAAGAGGTAGTAATTCTAAAAATATTTTTTCTTTATCAGTAGATTCTCTTTTACCAGAAATCTTATCTTCTTGACTATTTCTTAAATCAATATATTTTTTATTACTTTCTTTATCAGTAAATATATAATTTTTATTTAATGTAAAATCATCTAAAAGTGGTAAATCTTCTAAATATAATTTTTTGTAATAATGGTTACCATCACGTCTAAATTGTTGTCTGTATTCATGTTTATCTCTTATACTTAATAGCCAAGCCCTAAAATCAAGAAGTGGCATTAACCAATCTTCACCGTTTTTTATAAAGCCAGTAAGAGATTTATCTTCTTTAACAACTGTACATATCCAGCAACCAAATCTTGAATTACCACATGAAGGGGAATCTACTTCTCCTTTAGCATTTTTAGTTATAGTAAAAGGACATTCTCCAGCATCTGAGCCTGCATATAATGCAAATAATTCATTATTATCTCCACCCCATGGAGTTACACCATTATTACTAAGTAAAGTTTTCCAAACATCATCAGTTGTATAATCAACTATTGGATTATATACATAAGTGTTTTGTAGTGAACCATGAGGAGTTAATAAATAGCCATCAATTGCTCTATTTTCTATTCTTATTTTTCTTGCAATACTTTCAGCTTTTCTAACACCAAGTAATACGATAACCTCACCATTTTCTTTAACTTTTTCTTCAATAAAAGTATTAGATGGTTTAATTTTAAGGCGTTCTGTACACCATCTGAATCTGATAGAAGTTGGAGTAGGTAGTCCTTTACCGATTATATTAGTCCAAAATGTATTGTTATAGTCAGGGTGAACCATTTCTGCATATAAAGGTAATCCTTTAGCTTGAGCACCTTTATTAATTAATTGAGAAGCTTCTTTTAGATATCCTAACACTATAGGATTTTCAATAAGGGTATCTGAAGATACTACATAAATTGGTTTATGCCTTTCTTCTTTAGATAGTGATTCTAACATAGTGAAAGCTAGTTGAACAACAACTGTACTATCTTTGCCTCCACTATATCCTATAATCCAAGGTCTATTATCATTTTTATAAACAAGCTTCATTTCTTCTATTACTTCATTTATTTTTATGTTTATATCGTTAGTTGTCATATAATCATCCTTCTATTTTTGAAATTCACTTTCAAGTTTTTCTTCCTCTTTTGTTAGTGGAAGACCAATTTTTGTTTTAATTAATATACAAGTTAATTTAACATAGCTTGCACTTTTTACAATACGTCCATTTGGTGCTATAACTCTATTTTCCCAATCTTTAAGATTACTTCTATTCCAATCTATAGAGTTAAGCTTAGCAATATAATCTTTCCAGTTAGGGTAGTTATTACTATATAAATAATTTCCTATGATACCGATAGCTTCAAGTACAACACCATTAGAATTTATGTATGTATTTCTAAAGTTATGTGCACTCATTTCTTTATTAAAAACGAACATCCATTCACTTATATTATCACATAAACATCTCCAAAACTCAAAAACAAATTTTTGAGACTGCTCATCAGTAGCATTTATTTTATTAAGTAGTTTTTTATTTGTTTCATAAATACTACTTAGTATAAATAGTTTTGCAGAGTATTTAGGTAGTGATGTATTTTCTTTATCAGTAAAGTTTTTCAAGTAATCATTACTATCTAATAAATTTTTAGTTATTATTGCAATTGGATCTCTTGAATCATATAAGATTCCTATTGATTTAGATACATTTACTGCATGTTTATTTAAATCTGCAAATATTTGTTGGCTTCTACGAAGTCCTTCATCCACGAATAAAACTATGGAAATAGTTTCCTCGCCTAATTCTGGAGCTGCTTTTAAAGCTTCTTCAATTGCAGCACGTCTATGTTGGCCATCATTTATAAGAAGTTTGCTATCCATAGCAACTTTAAGAACTCCTATATTTTCATTTAAGTTTTTATCAAAAGATGAAAATTCAAATTCTCCATCTATTGAGGCTGTTAAAGATGAAAATACATAGTCTTTTGGATTATTTATAATATAATTAGCCATTTCTGGTATTCTAGTTTTATTTAAAATTCTTTGTGATCTGTATTCAGCAGGAATTTCTTCTTCATTAAAAATGAATAGTTTAGATAATATTTTCAATGGGCACATAATAACAAAATATTCTTTTGAAGATTGGATTCCCTTTATAGCAGGAAATGTATAGAAAAAATTGCTTACCATAATACCTCCTTACGTACGTAAATATATGTATAAATTATATAATATTTTATTACGTACGTAAATATATTTCGGAAATTTTAAAATATAAAGTGTATAATGATATATAATGTAAATAGAGTAATTGTATTTTTAAGGAGAAAAGAAGAAATGATTGAATTGCCTTTTGATGAAGATATAGATATAAGAATGCTAGAAAATGTATTTGATGATATGACTAATAGTTATAAAATATTTTGGTTTCTAGGTGTATTTGAAGAAGTTATAGCTAATAAGAAAATAATATCATTTAAGGAAGTTGTAGCAAGAATGATTGCGAAGGCTTGGTATCCGTTATTAAATTATAATTTGAATTTTGGATCACAGGATCAGATGTCAAAGAATATTAAAAAAATATTTAATGAATACATAAAAGATAAGGAGATATCAAAATTTCAATTATATAAAGAATTATGTAGTACAGAAAATAAAGAGTTAGAAAAAATAATGAAAGAATTTTATAAATATGTTCCGTATAGATTATTAAGAGGATTTTATAAGAATGAATTAAGAGGAGTAAAAGATGGAATAATTAATAAAAGTATAGAGGAACTTGCTAAAAATGATAGTAGAGTGTTCTATAGAATTAATTCTGAGAAAAAACAAATATATATAAATGAAAATTGGTACAAGTATATTTGTGAAAATCAAAATATTATTAGAGGGTGGGCGAATTATAATCTTATTTTATTCTTACAAAATAAGAATCCTAGTGTTCCAGCAATACCATTAAAGTTAGAACCACCTATTGAACGTAATTTGGTTAATGCTAAGAAATATTGGAATAATGTTATTAAAAATATTAGAATAAAGGATATTTATACAGGAGAATATTTTACAGAAGAAAAATATAAAGAAAATGGTCCATTAAGTATTGATCATTTTTTACCTTGGAGTTTTGTTGGACATGATGAATTGTGGAATCTTGTACCTACATTTAGAAATATAAATAGCAGTAAAAGTGACTCATTACCTAGATATGATATTTATATTGAGGATTTTTCCGAAGTTCAGTTTCAAGGTATAGATTTTATTAGAAAACAAAGAGAGTCTCGAAAATATATAGAAGAGTATTTATCAATAGACAAAACCTTGGATATTAAAGCTATAATGAATGTTAATAGTGAATTGAATAAAGATAAGTTCATACATGATTTGAAAGCAATGATAAATCCGTTATATCAAATTGCATATAATCAAGGATTTCATGAATGGACTTATAATATAAGTAACAAGGATATAATTAGGTTAGATAAAAAAGTAGAAAAGTGTAATATAATAGGAAGTAATTTAAATGGGAAAAGTAAACAATGCACTTAGAATGCTAGCCATACTAAGAAGCAGAAAAAAAGTAACAAGAAAAGAATTAGCAGAAGAGTTAGAAGTAGATATTAGACAAATAACAAGATATAAAGAAGACTTAGAATACGCTGGAGTTACCATAACCGAAATAAAGGGTAGATACGGTGGATACATTTTAGAAAATAAAGATTACCTATTAAACTTAGAGTTAAGCGATAAAGAAAGTTTAGCATTATCTAAAACAAAAGATTATCTAAAAGATCAAGGCTTACACTTTTATAATGACTTAAGTTCAGCAATAGAAAAAATAAAAGCAATAAACCCTAAAGATAATAATTATAATTCAGAAAGTATATATTCAAAAGGAATAAAGATTAAAGCAAATCATGAAGAAGAAAGTGAAAAATGGCTTACTATTAATGATGGAATTCTAAATAATAGAAAATTAAGAATTAAATACATGGATTCTAAAGGATGTTGTACAGAAAGAATAGTTCAACCTTATAAATTGTACACATATTATGGATCAAATTACTTTATAGGAAAATGTGAAGAAAGAAATGAACTAAGACAATTTAAACTAGTAAGAATAAAAAATATAGAACTATTAGAAGATAGATTTATAAAAGATGATTTCGATATAAATGAGTATCTTAAAAATTCAATTGGATTATTTAAAGATAAAACTTATAAAATAAAGTTAAAAATAACTTATCCATATGCAATGGGCTTTAAGGAATATTCATGGACAGAAGAAGAAAGCATAGAAGATTATATAGAAAAGGGGTACCTTATTTATAATGCAAAAGTAGAAGGAAAGACTGAAGTTATTCCATGGATTATGGGAATGGGAACAGCTTGCACTGTTTTAGAACCATTAGAATTAAAAGATGATATCATAAAAGCATATAAAGAAATTCTTAACCAATATAAATAATGTTTAAGGAAGCTATGTAAGTATTAAATATAAATTCTTACATAGCTTTTGTTTTTTGTTGATCTAAATATAGTACCTGATCTATAATCACTTATTAAATAATAGTTATTTAAGGAGATTTAAAAAGTATGAATAAATATAGATTTAATATAGAAGAAGTGCTAAATAGAGAAATAATGATTGAAGCTAATAATTTTGAAGAGGCTATGAAAATAATTAATAGACTATACAAGGAAGGAGAAATTATATTGGATTATAGTGATTTTGTAGGATATACGATAGATTATATAAAAGAAGAAAATAAATTTTAAAAATAAATTAAAAGGACGATATATGTCACTATTAACATTTATTATATACACATAGAATAAATTACTTAAGAGGTGGCAGATATGATAAAAATACAACATAATTTAGATGTAAAAAAATTTAAGTGGTTATGGTGCAAATATGTACAAGATGGAAATGATCAAAAACATTGTACAAATTCTTTAAAAGGAAAATACAGCAAAAAATTTAGTAAGCATAATGAAAATTTTAATAATGAAACAACAATAGTATTTGATGAACAACCAGAAGATAGCTTTAAGGCACTTTACATATGTGGAGTTATTAATGCTGGATATAGTGCAAAAAAGAATTATCCTCACAATGTACATTTAGCTATTGTTCCTAAAGAAGGGGCAAGATGTCTTTATCAATTTGAAAATTGGACTATAGATATTGAAGGAGGAATGATTTCAATGATTCCTGAAATTAAAGAGTTACCTGAAAAGTATCAGGGGTTACCAGATGAGTATGTTACTTGCAGAATATTTAGATGGGCTATAGGATATTTTTTTAACAAGAAAAATGATTTAACTAATCTAAAAGAAGTTTAGTTAGTTTATAAATAAAATAGTATAAACACAATAGAATTAATTGATTATAAAAATTGATAATCATTAAAATTACTTTATATATAGTAGTGAATTGAAGTTTTTTTATTTATATATTATATGGAATTTTATTTGGGAGTTAAGTTTATGAAAAAATTGATTGTTGCAGGAATATTAGCTACTTTTACATTGTTTGCAGGTTGTTCAAATACTACAGGAACACAAAAAAATGAAGCATATAATCTATCAGAAGTTGAGGAAGAAGAGAATATTAAACCACAAGTTAATATAAATGATTTTGTAATAACAGGGCAATTACAAGAGCCAGATAGTATAGGAACTGTTTATTATAAAGCTACTTTAACAAACAATAGCATTTATTCAGTCAAATTTGCAGATTTTAAATACCATATGACTAAGGATGGGGTAGAGGAGAATACTTACTTAACTTTTTTAGATACAATATCAGCAGGGCGAACAAGCAGTGTTAGTGAGTGCTTTGGGAGTGATGATATGGAGTTAATTAGTATTACATTAACTCTTGTAAATACAGAAGGTAAAAACATATATGTTGAATATGATGCTAAGCTTGATGAAATAGAAATATGGTAATAAAATGAATAAATCGGTAAAATAAATGATAGATAAATAATTTATAGATCTTATTACATGGATTTTTTAATAATGAAAAATACTATATAATAGTATTAAAGGAAGTCATTTATTGTGACTTCTTTTAATTTATCTAGAAGGTAGTAGCATTGAAGAATAACACATTACATTTTTACAATAATAATTGAAAAACATACATAGAAACAACACTTACAATTGATATGAGCAAATTATATAAAGATTTTAAACAATATCCCGAAAGGTGGAACTATCCTAGACTTAGGGTTCGGAAGTGGTAGGGATAGTAAAACCTTTATGGATAATAGAAGAGAATATAGAGGAGAAAAATAAATTGAAAGAATTGAAGTTAGAGAAAATTATTGAAGAGAATAAAAAAACTATTAAAATAATTGAAAGATTTATAATGTTTGGGAAGGTTTATTCTATATTATCAATACCATTTTTATTGTCTTTTGTAATATTTAGTGAAAGTATAAATATTAAAAAAATAGCAATTCTGTTATTTATTTTGAATACAGTAATGGCAATAAAGGTGTCAGTAAGGAGTAAAGAACTATTAGAATTAAAAGAGTATACGGATGAAATTATAGAGGATAAAAAAAGAATAGAAAGATTAAGTATGTTTGAAAATAAAAAATTAAATAAAAATGAACTTTAGTAAGTTTTATATGGAGCTTTTTATTTCCTAATGGAGTAATGAGCAAAACTATTACTATAAAACCTAAAAAAAGAATTAGCACGTGGTATTAACATAAGAATTATTACAGGAAGCTATTTAAAAATAACATAACCACAAGCAATATACTTACTAAAATCAGAACTAGGAGATAAAGTAGACTTAAGATTTTAAGAAGCATATGAAGGAGGCTATTGATCTTAGGGGTGAAACTTATTATAAGAATAGATTTTTTAATAATGAAGAATAGTATATAATAAAATTAAAAGAAGTCATTTATTGTGACTTCTTTTAATTTATCTAGAAGGAAGTAGCAACATTGAAAAATAACACATTAGATTTTTACAACAATAATTCAAAAACATACATAGAAACAACACTTACAATTGATATGAGCAAATTATATAAAGAGTTTTTAAATAATATCCCAAAAGGTGGAACTATCCTAGACTTAGGGTGCGGAAGTGGTAGAGACAGTAAAGCATTTATAGATAAAGGATACAAAATAACAGCAGTAGATGGTTCCAAAGAATTAGCACAAAGTGCATCAAACCTAATAGGTCAAGAGGTTTTAGTTAGTAAATTTGAAGACTTATCATTAATAGACAAGTTCCATGGAATATGGGCATGTGCATCATTACTTCATGTTAATAAAAAAGATATCCTAGATGTTATAAAAAATGTATCCTCAAATTTAAATGATAATGGAATCTTTTATATGTCATTTAAGTATGGTGAAGATGAATATATAGATGAAAAAGGAAGATATTTTAATTGCTATACTGAAGAAACTTTTAATGAATTAATAAATAAAGTTGAAGGTTTAAAGATTATGAAAGTTTATAAAACTATTGATATTGTTCCAGGAAGAGGCGATATTACTTGGTTAAATGCAATTTGTGTTAAGGAGAGTTAAGAGGTTATGAAAACTTATAATAAGTTAGTAAGAGATTTAATACCAGAAGTTATAAAATCAACAGGAAAAGAATGTGAAATAGAAATAGCTCCAAAAGAAGAAAGAACAGCACTTCTTGAAGCTAAACTTATGGAAGAGGTTAATGAATATTTAGAAGATAAAAACTTAGAAGAGCTTGCAGACATTATGGAAGTTTTATTTGGACTAGCAGATAATATTGGATATAGTGAAGAAGATTTACTTAATAAAAGGCAAGAAAAGTTAAAAGAACGTGGTGGATTTAAAGAAGGAATTATATTAAAAGGTGTTAAATAGAAAATAAATCGATACGATACCTAAAAGAATGTTTAATTTGAAACAAGATATTAAACAATACAAAGAACTCTACTAATAAATTATAAGGTAGAGTTCTTTGTATTTTAATTTAAAAGAAGTTCAGTTACTTTATAAAGAAAATAGTATTAATACCTATTATTAATTATATAGATAAGCATAAAGACTACTCCATATGAGTAATAAAATGAAACTTTTTATTCATATATTATATAGGATTTTATTTGCAATAAGATTTTATTTAGGGGGTCAAATATATGAAAAGATTGCTTATTGTTGGAATACTAGCTACTTTAACTTTATTTGCAGGTTGTTCAAGTGCTACAGAATTACAAGAAAATGAAAGATACAATTCACCAGAAATTGAAGAAGCTGAAGATGGTGAGATAGAAGAATCAAAAGAATCAGAAATCAATATAAATGATTTTGTAATAACAGGGCAACTACAACAACCAGACAGCATGGGCACTATATATTATCAAGCTACATTAACAAATAATAGTAGCTATCCAGTTAAGTATGCAGATTTTAAGTATAATATAACTAAGGATGGTGTCAAAGAAGGTTCTTATTTAACATTTTCAGATACAATATTAGCAGGAGAAACAAGTAGTATTAGTGAATGCTTTGGTAGTGATGATATGGAGTTAATTAGCATTGAATTAACTCTAGTAGATGCTGAAGGTAATGACATTTATGTTGAATATGATGTTAAGCTTAATCAAATGGAAATATGGTAATAAAATAAATAGAGCAGTAAAAATAAAGGGTATATAAATCGTTTATAGATCTTATTAGATATATTTATAAATAAAAATAGTATATAATAGAATTAAAAGAAGTCATTTGTTGTGGCTTCTTTTAATTTTTATGTTAATAAATGTGGATTCCACATTGTTGAATTTTTTAATAAATATTATAAAGATTCTCAAAATGATAAGATTGATGGTGAATTTAATGAAGAGTTTTTTAGGTTTGAAAAAGTAATGAAATAAGTATACCTAAGTTAAGGCGTTACAATTTGATTATTAAGTTTATACAAGCAATTTTAATATATTGACTTTTAAAGGGGTGTCTAAAATAGACATACCTTTAAGATATACTTATTTAAACAATAATTTTAAGCAAGGATAATAAAAGATTAATCAGCAATATAAAACCTTATAGAATATTTAATAGAAATTAGTAATTTGAAATTTTTTACAATTAATAAAAAACATGATAAAATTATAACTATAAAAATAATATTTTTATTCAAAATAAAAGGATAATAAAGAGATGCAAATGGAGGGGATTATATGTTAAAGAACAAGGTAGCTATTATTACAGGAGGTAACTCAGGGATTGGAGAAGCAACTGCACTATTGTTTGCTAAAGAAGGTGCAAAGGTTGTAATAACTGCAAGAAGAAAAGAACAATTAGAAAATGTTGCCCAAAGAATCAGGGGCTTAGGTGGAGAAGTATTAGTAGTAACTAGCGATATTTCTAAAAAAGAAGATTGTAAAAATGTTATAGATGAAACAATAAAAACATTTGGTAAATTAGACATTTTAGTTAACAATGCTGGTGTACTAGATCATGCACTTTTACCTATTGAAGCTGTTGATGAAAATGATGTTAATTTTGTAATAGATGTTAATACAAAAGGAACTATAAATATTACAAATGTAGCTGCTAAGGTAATGTTAGAAAATAAAAGTGGCGCAATTATTAATGTAGCATCAGTTGCTGGTGTTTATGGTTCTGGAGGAGCTGTATATTGTGCTAGTAAAGGAGCAATAATTGGATTAACTAAAAATATTGCATTAAGAATGGCTAAAGAAGGAATACGTTGTAATGTTGTGTGCCCTGGTTCAGTAAAAACACCAATGTCTAAATCAGAAAATTTAGCTAATATGAATATGGATATGATGAATGCTATGATGGCTCATGCAGATTTAAAGCTACCAGTTTGTGAACCAGAGGATGTAGCTAACACTATAGCTTTCTTAGCTAGTGATAAGGCTAGAGCAATAACAGGACAAGTATTAGTAACTGATTTTGGTGCAAATTTATAATAAAATAAAAGTTAATTATTAAGCTAAGTAAACTTATATAATGAGTTTTATTATTAGGGTAATATGAAAATAGTAAATAAGTAATACATTTAAAAAGCTAGAAAATATTAATTAGTTTTCTAGCTTTATATTATTTTATATGAATTTTTGAATAAATTGTTTTTAATTTTGAGTTAATATGAATTTATTAAATACTTATACAAAAAAATAAACCTTATAAAATATAAGATTTATTTTTCTTGGTTGCGGGGGCAGGACTTGAACCTACGACCTTTGGGTTATGAGCCCAACGAGCTGCCAACTGCTCCACCCCGCGATATTATGTCTTGCAAACTTGTTTTGCTTAACTTGTAGGTTAAGTATAACTTTATAATTACATATAGTCAAAACTGCATTATGCCATATTAAGCCTTTAGAGGACAAGAAGTAGTTTAGAATACTAAATCTAGCTATATGCTATCAATATAACAACTTTTAAGTATTAATGATTTTTTAATATAAACTATGTGATATAATTTTTAATATATTTAAATTAATATAGTAATAAATTTATAAAATTAGAATAGAGGTACAAGTATGATAAATCCCAAAAGAGAGTGGAGAAAGTTTGAATCATTGGAAGAAAAAATAGAAGTTTTAAAAGAATTAAAACTAATTAGCCCTAAGGCAAATGAAGTTAAAACTTTATATTATAAAGGTGCATATACAGAAAATGCTGTAGAATGCGATGTTGTTGGAATAGTTGATAATAATGAAATAATATTAGATATAAATGGTGAATTACATAGCATACACCCAGATTACTTATTAGATATGCAGAAAAAAGAAAGATTCATAATTGTAGACATAGAAACACCAAGAAGCTTTAGTCCAGCTGATGGAATAAGAGAAGTTGCTGCAATAGTTGTAGAAGATTATAGAGTAATTGATAGCCTTCATTTAGCAATTATTAATGATGAAGAAAAATATAAAAATGGATATGGTGATGGCTTAGATGCAATTGAAGAAAATGAAGAGCTTAAGTCAAAATTCAAATCATTAATTAAGAAGTATAAGTGTCCTTTAGTAGCACATAATGCAAGTTTTGATAGAAACTTTTTAAGATATTGGGGCTGGGTTGAAGATAATCAAGAATTTTATTGTAGTATGAATACAATAAAGCAAAAAGAAATATTACCTTCATATAAGCTTGTTAATTTATTAGAACATTACAATATTAAAAAGGGACAGGCTCATAATGCATTACAGGATGTTTTAGATTTATTAGAGCTATTAAAAGTTATTAAGCCTGAAAGATGGTCAGCTTTAGGTACACCAACATCAGCATCAGTTGCAAAGAAAAGTAACAAGGATAGCAAGAGTAGTAATGAAGCTAATGGTGCTAAGCAAGCTAATGGTGCTAAGCAAGCTTCAGCTCCAACAGCAAATAGATTTAGAAAGTTTGCAAAGGATAAGGAGCAAGTTGCAGAAGAGAAAAAAATGATTGAGTTTGCTAAGGAAAACTTAATAAAGGATATATTTAATAAAAAGAAAATAGTCTTTACTGGTGATATGTCTAAAAGTAGAGCAGAAATGAGAGCAACAGCTATAAGATATGGAGCTGATTCACCAACTAGCATAAGTGGAAAAACTAATATGCTTGTAATTGGAGAAGGTGCTGGAAAGAGCAAGTTAGAAAAGGCTAAAACTCTAGGAATAGAAATAATTACTGAAAAAGAGTTTTGGGATATTATTAATAAAAATTAGTTTTATTTCTATGTAATGAAATTTAATTTAAAATATATACCAGAAAATATAATTATTAAATTATTATAAACTTTAAATTCATCAATTTAATATAAGTAATTTATTGTAAACACTTAACATATAGTAGCAATATAATAAGTTAAGAGGTACTGTATGGAAAATAAAACAAAGAATTTATTTATAAATGCAATATTATTATCAATTACAATGATGATAATGAGGAGTATAGGAGTTGTATTTAATGTATACATATCAAATGAAATTGGTACAGAGGGGATGGGATTGTACAAGCTTATTGGAACAGTGAGTATGATTGCAATAACTTTTGCAACTTCAGGAATAAGTTCAGCAGTAACAAGAATTGTAGCAGAAGAAATGTCAAAGCAAGAGTACAATAATGTAAAATATGTGGTGTTTAAAGCATCTACAATATGTGGAGTATTGGGAATAACAGCTTCTATTATATTATTTGCTTTTTCTAAAAATATAGCTTTAATATTTTTAAAAGACACAAGAGTAATACTTTCAATAAAAATATTTGCAATAAGCATTCCTTTTATTTCAATATCATCATGTTTAAAGGGATACTTTTATGCTGTTAGAGATATATTCATACCAATAACAACTCAGCTTGCTGAAAAGTTTATACAAATTACAGTAATAGTATTATTATTACATTCAGCTGTATCTATAAAATTAGAATATGGTTGTGCAGTTCTTGTATTAGGAAGTGTTATAAGTGATATTTTATCTTGTTTATATGTATTTATAGAATATAAGTTGGAAAAAAGGGAAATTAAGTATTTAAGTAATGTACAAGGAAATACAAAAGGGTTGATTAAAAGGTTATTTAAAATATCTATACCTATGGCTACTAGATCCTACCTAATGTCTGCATTTAGTACAGTGCAAATGATATTAATACCATTATCTCTTGTAAGGTTTGGAATGTCTGAAAGTGAAGCTATAAGTGCATTAGGTGGAGTTATGGGAATGGTTTTTCCCATAATTATGTTTCCAGCAACATTACTCATGTCTTTAGCTAGAGTTTTGATGCCAGAGATTTCTAGAGCTAAGGCTATTAATAATAAGGAAAGGTTAAATAGTGTAATTACTAGAAGTATTGGTTTTACAAGTATAATAGGTATTATATCTTTCTTTATATTTTTTACATTTTATAATCAATTATCTATATCAATTTATAACAGAGAAGATATAGGAACGTTTTTTAAAATGCTTTCTTTTATAATTCCATTTATGTATATTGATATGATTATGGGTGGTATTTTAAATGGATTAAATGAGCAAGTTAAAGTATTAGAATATCAAATTATGGAGTCTGTATTAAAGATTTTAGGTATATATTTTTTAGGGTCTATAAAAGGAATAGAAGGCTTAATTATAGCAATGTCTATATCAACTATTTTTAGTTTTACAGTAAGCTTTATTAGAGTAGTTAAGGTTACTGATATTAAAATAGATTTATTAAAGTGGGCATTCATGCCTATAATCTTTGGTTTAATATCAACTATATTTGGAAAATTAATATGGAATTTGCTAGCTTATAATACTTTATTAATTGGAGTAAACACAATAATAGTAATTAGTTGTGTTGGAATTGTTTATTTTATATTATTAAAAACTTTTAATTGCATAAAAATAAGAGATTAATTAAATGAATGTGTATAATACTATTTATTTTATTAAATAACAAAGAATATATTAATTGTTAGTATACAAATGATGTATTTTAAATGATGAATGTTTATTATATAGTTAATGAAGCAGCACTTATGATTAGATGATATAAGTGCTGCTTTAAAATTTGTAATTATAAAATAACAATATCAGCTGTTTATTACATATATTATTTATATAAAATAATAATTTAATGAGGTAATTCATGGACAATATCAATGAGGTATCAAATGCTATGAACGGTGGATGTAGTTCTATGAGTTGGACTACAGAAGATAATAAACATTTATGGGGAAGAAACTTCGATTTTAATTGTATTGCTGAAGAAAGTAAAATAATATATATTCCTAAAGGTAAGAGTTATTATGGATGTGGGACAAGAGTAGAAAATAACATAGTTGAAAAAACAAAAACTGTATCAAAGTATGCAGCTGTTGGAACAGGAATAAGGCTTATGCAATCTACACCAATTTTGTATGAAGGGGTTAATGAAAAAGGGGTAATGGGTGGACAGTTAGCTTATCGTTGCTTTGCTAAATATAATGATAAAAAAGCTAAGGGTACAATAGCTGTGCAGCCTCCATTTCTTGTTACATATCTTTTAACGAGATGTAAAAGTGTAGATGAAGTTGTTGATATGGTTGAAAATAAAATTACTTTAATGAATATACCTATACTTGGACAAGTACCACCAATTCATTGGATATTTTCAGATAAAACAGGTGAATCTGTTATTATTGAGCCAGATGAAAGCGGAGTAAGCATTTATCGCAATTCCATGGGAGTTATGACTAATAGTCCAAGTTATTCTTGGCATTGTTTAAATTTATTAAATTACTTTAATATTAGAAATTTAGATTATGACACTTTAGAGATTAATGGAGAAAAATTTAATAAGTGTTTCACTGGAGATGGTACAATGGGACTTCCAGGAGATTGTTCTTCTACATCAAGGTTTATTAGATTATCATTTTTGAAGAAGTATGCTGTTAAGGGGATAGATGAAGAGGAGGGTGTTAGTAATATTATTCATTTATTTAATAATGTTGCAGTGCCTCTTGGTTTAGTTGAATTATCAGAAAAAAATAATACAATTGTGTATGATGAATGTTTAGAACGTTATGAGTATACAATTTATACAGCTGTAATGTGTGCTGAATCATTGAGATTTTATTGGGTAACATATGAAAATCAAAGAGTTCAATGTATAGATTTAAATGATTTGTTAGATGTTGATGATTATGTTGAATATGATCTTAATAGGGAACCTGATTTTAAGTATATTACTAAGAAATAGATATAAATAATACATGATAAAGGATCTACGTCAAGGTAGAGCCTTTATTTTAATGAAGAGATTTATAAGTATGTTTCTAGAGTAACAGTTTTAAATACTAATGATCCTTTTGTAAAGGATATATCATTTTTAGAAAAAGTTCATAATGATATTAAACCTATATATAACATAAATGTAAATGGTGTAGAAATAAATTATGGAGTATTATTTGAGTGTATCAAATAATAATATAAAATGACCAGTATATATTTTTCTTGAGGGAAATGTATACTGGTTATTTTATTAAAGTATTTAATATATAAAAATAAATAATAATAAAACATCTAAAAGGGAAAAAATACAAAAAAAGTTATTGACATACATTTAAAAGAGGGTTATATTAAATAACAACAACATTAAAATTTAATAAATATTCTTATCAAGAGTGGTTGAGGGACTGGCCCTATGAAACCCAGCAACCTGTTAATAGTTAAAAGTTAGCAGTTAGAAGTTTATATAAAAACTACTAATTAAAAATTCAAAACTATCAACGTGGTGCTAATTCCTGCAGCTTTATTAGCTGAGCGATAAGAGAGTAAATTAATAGGTGATTTTGCATGCACTGGAGTTTATTCTCTGGTGCTTTTTATTTTGCAAAAAATTATACATGTATATAAATTAAATTCTTATTTTAGAGTAGAGGAGGGTGAAGATCTAAGGAAAAATTCCTATTTAAAAATCAGTAATAATTAATAGCGCTATTAAAATTTAAGGTATTTAAAATTGGGGAATTAAAAAAGAATATTAAATTTTAAATAAATCAATAGGGGGTTATTCAATGTCAACACAAAAAATATCTAGCAAAAAACATAATATTAAAAACTTATTAAAATTTGAGGACTATTGGGCTATTATATTGGGGTTTACAATATTACTATGTACATTATTAGTATTTTCAATAAATTATACTAAGAGTATAAAAGCAGATTTAAACACTTATAACAGTATTCTGGAGGTAGAAGGAGAAAAGGCTCCATTTAAAACTATAGAATGGTACGAAGCAAATGATGAAAAAAGTTCGCTGAAATTTACTAGTATACCTTTCATATCTCAAATAAGTGAACTTTTCTCTAAACCATATTCTTGGAATGATGATCCATTAAAATCTATTTATTTAAGTAAAGAAGAGGCTTCTAAACTATCAGCTGAAAATGAAGCCAAATATGAACAAGCTATAGCTAATACAAGTGATGCAAAAGAAATAGCACAAGAATCTCAAAATGCTGCTGCAGAAGCAAATTATGAAGATAAAGATTTAAATGCAAAAGCTGAAGAAGATATAAATACTTGGTATGAATTAAAAGGAATTGAGGCTTCAGCTAAATCTGATAGTATTGTTGAACCTTATAATTTAATACCTGAATTAATAATTTTAGGAATTGTTCTTTGTATATTATTTTCAATTGGAATTCATTTTATGGGGAAATCAGTTAAGGAGTTTGCTCTTGGTTTTCCAGTAGTTTTTATAGTTGCAGTACTAGCATATATACTTGCAGCTCAAGTGAATTTAAAGGCTTGGGGACTTGAGTATGTTGTATGGGCATTATTAATTGGCTTTTTAGTAAGTAATACTATAGGAACACCTAAGATTGTACTAAAGGCTTCAGAAACTGAATTTTTCATTAAAACAGGATTAGTTTTATTAGGTTCAACAGTTTTGATTAATAAGATGCTTTTAATTGGTATTCCAGGTATATTTGTTACTTGGTGTGTAACTCCAGTTGTATTAATAACAACTTATTGGTTTGGACAAAAAATACTTAAGATAGAATCAAAATCTTTAAATATAACTATTTCAGCTGATATGTCAGTAAGTGGTGTATCTGCTGCAATAGCTGCTGCAAGTGCAAGTAAAGCTAAAAAAGAAGAGTTAACATTAGCTGTTGGAATATCTATTTTGTTTACTTCATTGATGATGGTAATAATGCCTTTAATAATAAAAAAGTTAGGGTTAAATCCAGTATTAGCAGGAGCGTGGATAGGAGGAACTGTAGACTCAACAGGGGCAGTTGTTGCTGCGGGTGAATTGCTTGGACCAGTAGCTCGTGATGTTGCTTCAACTATAAAAATGATACAAAACATTTTGATAGGGGTTATGGCTTTTGGAGTTGCTACTTATTGGAGTTTAAAAGTTGAAAGAAATCCTAGTAGTGAAAAGAATATTTCGGCAAAAGTATTGTTTAAAGAGATTTGGGTTAATTTTCCGAAATTTGTATTAGGTTTTCTATTTGCATCTATTTTATTTTCAGTTATTTATTTTATTCTTGGTAGCGATGTTGCTAATGTGTTTATTGATAAAGGTATGGTTAAATCTATAATTAGTCCATTGCAAGGATGGTTATTTTGTTTAGCATTTGCCAGTATTGGGTTATCTACTAACTTTAGAGATTTGTTTAAGTATTTTAAAGGTGGAAAACCAATTATATTATATATTTGTGGACAAGCATTAAATATATTATTAACTTTCTTAGCTGCTTATTTAATGTTTAATGTTGTATTTACAGATATAACAGAAAAGCTTTTGAAATAGTTAAATAAATGGGGAGGTTTTTATTATGATCTCAAAAGGGAAAAGTAAATTTTTAAGATGGTGTTATTTTATCGTAGGAAGTGGTTTATTATATTTATTTGCATTTGTATTTTTACCATATGCCTCTAAGGGATTGGGATTTGAAAATGCTCATAATAAAATTATAGAGGAAAAGATTGAAGCAGGGGCTTGGTATTATATATTTGTTGAAAAGGCTGAGCCTAGTGCTAATAATATTAAAAATAAATTGAGGTATTAATTATATAGATTTGTTTTGAAATAATATTATTTATAATTACTATAGTATAGATAGTAGATAATATAAGTATAAAAAAATAAGGGATGTCTATAATGACATGACTTACCTATAGTAGACAGTTAAAATAATAAAATTTTATATCATTTTAACTGTCTACTTGATAGGGGCAGTTTAGTTTCATATATTTTTATTGCATATTATAATACACTTGTTAATAAATCTTCAAATTAAATTTTTATAAACAAATTATTTAATATAGATTAATATTTACATAATATGGATAATATAAATAGATATAATAGTTTATTTAAGGAGAAGAAAGAAAAATATGATTTATAAGAAAATACTATTAGTTTTATCTATTTCAATTATTTCATTATCATTAATAAGTTGTAGTAAAAATGATTTATCTATTGATGCTACAGAAAATTCAAAGTCAATTGAAAGTAATGATTTAAAAGAAGAAGAGAATGAAGAAACTGTATCAATAGATAAGCAAGAAGTAATCAATAAGTTATGTTCAGATGAATTTGAAGGTAGATGGATTGGAAGTGCAGGAAATGAGCTTGCTGAAGAATATATTAATGATTTATTTGGACAAATAGGATTAATTCCAATATTTAATGAAAGTTATAAGGAGGAATATACACAAGAAGTATATAAAAATTATGGATTGATTGCAGAAGATGACTATGGAGAAGTAAAGACGATTAATAATATTGTTGGGAAAATAGAAGGTAACTCTAATAATGCCGTAATAATTTCTGCCCATTTTGATCACATAGGAATACAAGATGGGAAAATAATAAGAGGAGCAATTGATAATGCATCAGGAGTATCCGTATTATTAGACTTAGCAGAAATTTTAAATAATAAATATTCAGTAAATGAACCAGCATTTGATATAATATTTTGTGCTTTTAATGGCGAAGAGTGCGGATTAACAGGAAGTGAAAAGTTTATTGAAGATATAAATGGAAAATATGATAATTTAATAAATATTAATATAGATTCTGTTGGATATAAAGATGGAGGGAAAGTAACTTTTTTAGATAGAAATACGGATACATCATTATATGAACCAATGAAAGAAGTTATAGAAAATAATGGGCTAGAAGTAGAGTTAAATACAGGCTTAAAAGGAACTGCTGATAGTGTTGAGTTTGACAGAGCAGGAATATCAGCAATATGTATAATTGATGAAAATGTAAAAGAGGTAATTCATACGGAAAATGATACACCTGAGTTAATAGATTATGATAGGTTAGATAAAGTAGTTAAATCAGTAGATGATTTTGTTAGTTCATTTAAATTTAATTAATATCTGTATAGTTAGATATAGAATTGTATTTACTATAATAAAGCGGATGTAATATATGATTTTATTTTAATTAGAAATTGAATTAGCAATTGTAGCTGTGGTTTTTATAAGTGTAGAGTATGTTTTAAAGAAAGGCTTTTATAAGAAAATAGATGACTAATGGGGTTGTTAATAATATTTTTGAATTGATCATAGAAAATAACGCATATTCAAAAATAGAATATGCGTTATTTTTAGTAAGTTATTATTTAAAATTGGTCTTCTATAATAGTATTCTTTTTAAAATAGAAAACTATTAGATAAAGAATTATGGATAATATAGTAGCTATAATATCATTAATATCAAAAGGGCTTTCTAGATATATGTCATGTATTATCTCTGATACTAAAGCTAATATAAAAATTATACTAGATGAAAAAATAGCTCTTTTAATTGTAAAGTTAAGCTTTTTAATATTAAGTGTAAATTCAGCCATCCAAATAAAGAACCATGTGGCAGATATATTTGGCATAATTCCTAATATAAAATTAATAATAGAATTATTAATTGATTGTTCTCTTAAAAATATTGTTATACTCCAAGTGATTATTCCAATAATTCCAAAAAAATAAGTTGTTGTTTTCTTGTTCATGATTCTCCTCTCATGTAGAAATTTTATCCTTCACTTTTAAGCATGATTTATTTCCCTTTTAATATTAATTATTTTTTCTTTCTCTATCAATTTCTTTAATTGCATCCTTTACTGCTTTCTTAATTGTAAAATATGCTACTAATGCAAATGCTCCAATAATTAACGTATATACAAATAATAATGCTAATAAGTCCATCTTTAAATTCCTACTATTACGTCAAGAATACTATATTACAATTATTCATAAGATCTATTTGATAAATTAAAACTTATCTAGTTAAATGAACTAAATATTCAGTAGTACCTTCTTCAAATTTTTTTTCACCAGTTAATTTGAATCCATGTTTTATATAAAAAGAAATTGCCTTTTCATTTTTTTCTAATGCCCAAAGATTATTAGCATCATAATCATTAATTACATATTCCATAAGTTCTTTTCCAATTCCTTTACTTTGAAAAAAAGTATCTACATATATTTTACAAATCTCTCTTTCTTTCATTTCAATAAATCCCTTTATTAAACCATCATCATAAACTAATATATTTTTTAATATTTCATCTTTTCCAAAATAATTATCAACCATAGTAACTACTTGTAATTCTCCAAAAGAAAAGCCATCATCTTTAAAAATTGGCCAATAATTCACTCTATTATTAAAAACATATATTTCTGATACTCTTGATAAATCTTTTTTTGTTGCTTTTCTAATATTCATTCTTCCTATCTCCTCAATAAATTCCCATTAATTATACAATAATATAATTTTGACAACTATTTAATAGAATATTAACATAAAATAGAAAATAACTCCATTATTTGTTTTAAATAGTAAATTTTTAATTCGATGTAGAAAAATTAAAAGTATGAGATATGAGGAATATGCTTTATAATTTTATATTTGGTATAATGATTATTAGTTGGTAAAATCAAGGATAATGAAAAATGATTAAATCATCAAAAAACTTAATATTATATTTATTTGTTTATAAACAAACTGTGTTTTACAAATAATATATAAAAGCAAAAGAATATGAAGGCGAGGGAAAATAAAATGAAGAATAATTTAGGTACACAGACAATAAATAAATTATTAAGAAATTTTGCAATTCCAAGTATAATAGCAATGCTTGTAAGTGCATTATACAATATAGTAGATCAATTTTTTATTGGAAGAAGTGTTGGAGAATTAGGGAATGCTGCAACTAACATAACATTTCCACTTACAACCTCATGTATTGCTTTAGCTTTATTATTAGGAATTGGAGCAGCATCAGCTTTTAATTTGACATTAGGTGAAGGAAAAAAGGAAAAGGCATTATATTATATAGGAAATTCTGCATTATTACTTTTTCTTTCAGGGGTAGTTTTATGTATTATAATTCAGATATTTTTGGAACCTATGCTTAGATTTTTTGGATCACCTGATAATGTATTAGTTTATGCTAAGAATTATACAAGAGTAACTGCAATAGGTTTTCCATTTTTAATATTTTCTACAGGTGGGGGACATTTAATTAGAGCAGATGGTAGTCCTAAATATAGCATGTTATGCAATTTATCTGGAGCCATAATTAATATAATTTTAGACCCTATATTTATATTTGGATTTAATATGGGAATGGTAGGAGCAGGATTAGCAACAATTATAGGACAAATTTTTGCTGCATTTTTAGTATTAAGATATTTATTAAAATATAAAACAGGTAAAATAGAAAAGAAGCATTTAATACCGAAGTGGAATTTTGTAAGTAAAATAATTTCATTAGGTGCAGCACCATGCTTTAATCAGCTTGCAATGATGATTGTACAAATTGTAATGAATAAGTCTTTAACATATTATGGCGCATTATCTGTATATGGAGAGTCAATACCACTTGCATGTGCAGGAATTATAACAAAGGTAAATCAAATTTATATGTCAATAGTAATTGGGCTTTCTCAAGGGTTACAGCCTATTGTAAGCTTTAACTATGGAGCTAAGCTATATGATAGAGTTAAAAAGGCATATACTACAGCTATATCTTATGGTTTAGGTGTATCAGTAGTAGCTTTTCTTGCATTTCAGTTTTTACCAAGGCAAATAGTATCTATATTTGGTTCAGGTTCTGAAGTTTATTATACTTTTGCAGTGAAGTATTTTAGGATATTTTTATTTTTTACATTTTTAAATTGTCTGCAACCTATATCATCTAATTTCTTTACTGCTATAGGAAAACCAAAGAAGGGTATATTTCTTTCTTTAACAAGACAGATTTTATTTTTGTTACCATTAATAGTTGTATTGCCTTTATTTATTGGAATTGATGGAATAATGTATTCTGGTCCTATTGCTGACTTTATTGCAGGAACTGTATCAATATTAATGATATATGTTGAGTTTAAGAATATAGGTACTAAGAGGGTTTCTCAAAAGAAGATTGTTTAATAATATTATTTTTATGAAATAGGGTTATCTATTATAAAGGTAGTAAAAGAAATGTTTAAAGTATTTCTTTTACTACCTTCAATCTTTGATAAACATTGTATGGAAGTAAACAACTTTATTTCTTGAAATAATAGATTGGAGCTCTAAATGATATTTAGTATTATCTGCTTGCATTTAAGACTCTAAGCTACCTCTTACACTTTAAAGCCATAATACAACATAATTCAACTTTGACTACAAATACTTATTAGATTATACTAAGGATACAAGTTAAGCAAGAGAGCTTACAAAACATAATATCGCGGGGTGGAGCAGTTGGCAGCTCGTTGGGCTCATAACCCAAAGGTCGTAGGTTCAAGTCCTGCCCCCGCAACCAAAAAATAAATCTTATATTTTTATAAGATTTATTTTTTTGTATAAATTATAAATAAAATTAAATTCAACTATGTAAGGAGATTAAGCTGTGAGAATAATACTAGAAAATAATCTATGTGAAAATAGACCATATATTAACCTAAAAAAACTATCACCAAAGACATCATTAAGAGTAGGTTCAATTGATGATCTTGGATTTAAAGGTACATATATAATAAATCAACATACACAAGCATTATCTAAAGATGAAAATTATACAGCAGAATATAGAAATGGAATTGAAAAAGTAACATTTTATACAGAAGATTTAAATGAAATGTTATTAGTTGATATAAATTACTCATTTAGAAGTGGTGATAGCTCTGCTAAATTTAAAGTATATTTGATTTTAAATAATATTAAATATGCATTACCATTTAATTATTTTGAAGATATTTATAGAAATTGTATGGATATATCATCAAAAGAACTAAATGGAACTGAAGAATTGTCTTACATAAAAAAAGCCTTTGATAATTTAAAAAAGGAAGAAATACCTGTAGATATAAACCTAAACTTAAAAAGGTTAGCAGAGTTTAAGGAAAGGGTAGATTATAAGAGAAATGTTGATTATTTTGTAATTAATAATATAGCTTCATCTATTTCAAAGTATGATATAAATAATAAAACTAATAAAATTAAAGTTACTGATAAAGTAAAGGTCTTAAGACATAATTATAAGACTAGACTTTATGAATTTGTAACTCCTAATGATAATAATATTGTATCTTTAAAAGAAACAGATATTATCTGTAATTTAGGAGATGAAAATAATTTTCCAACAGTTGATATATATACTGAATATGGTCTTGGAAAGATATTAGACATTAATAATAATGTTATTCCAACTAATAACACTTTATCATTATTTGCTAATTTATTAGATTTAAAATTAGATGGTTTATTTAGAAATTAAAATAAAAATGGGGCTGTATCAGATTGAATTTATTAATTCAATCTGATACAGCCCTGTTATTTGGCGTTTATTAAGATAAATGTAAATTTATAGATTATAAGTATATGAGCCATCACTATTAATTTTATAGAAGATTCCGTTATCATCAAAAAATTGAAATAGAGATTTATTATAAATATCAATATTATCTTTATAAGATTTCAAGTTAGCATTTAAAGCGCCGGAGTTATAAGAATCAGCGGTAGAAGAGTATAAAATTATATTAATACTATCTATGGTATTATTTAATATTTGAGTAGTTGCTATTGTTAAAGTACCATATTTAGAAGTAGTATAATCATCTAAATTATTACTTTGTAAAATAGTAAGTTTATTTTGTAGACTTGTTTTATAATCAGTTGAAAAATTATTGTTATTATATTCAGTAATAATTGTATTCATAATATCGTTAGACTCATGTACTATAGATGAGATTTCAACAATAAAATCTTGAGTTTTTTTGTTATGTTTAGCGATAGTGGGATAAAAGGTAAATCCACATATTATTAAAATTATAGAACCATAAAGTAAGATTTTTTTAAGCAAGTCACTAACTGTAAATATGTCATTCTTTTTGTGTCTATTAGGATCGAAAGTAATTTTATTAGTATTAGAATCAATCATTTTTCTTTCTACATAACTATAAATGGCATCATCATTTTTCAAAATAGTTCCCCCTTATTAGTAATAACTAGCATAATATTATCATATTTATGGATATTTTTAAATAATTTGTAATATAAATATGTTAAAAAATAGAGGAAAGTAAAAAGACATACATAGTAAGATCTAATTACTTTCCTCAAAATTTATTCTTATCCGCACATAGGTTTTTTGAATTTTTCAGATTTTAAGACAGTACTGCTAGTTTCTTATTTTTAGATAAAGCTTTATTAATTCTAAGTACAGCATATGTTAAATAAACAACACTATAAACTAAAACATTTATAATATATTTAGTATTACCAGTTTTAGCTATAGGCATCATTATAAGCATTATGTGAAAATAAGTTAATCCATAAAAAGCATAAGCAAATCTTTGAAGGTTTTTCCAAGATTTGTACTTCATTTTTTTCCTTATGTTAGGGAAAGATGTAATCATAAGTGGAAGCATAATTGCAATTAACATTAAACTAACTATTGCAGCTAAAAGCATATTAAATGACATTGATTTTGGGTTAGTAAATAACGCAACAAAGTGATATCTACCAAAAATTATATTATGAGCAAGAGTAAGAATACATGCAATTATTGATAATTCAGCTCTTATAGGAAATAAAAGCTTCATAAGCTTACTACCATTTTTTAATGCACCAGTATACATAACTACTATAAATAATGATGTTGCAAAAGCACTATTTGTAAATAGTGGTAATATATAAAATCTTATAAATTCAGGGATATTAGCAATAGCACCAGTATATGAAATTGTAATTAGTATTATAGATATTATAGTAGCTAAAATATAACAAAATTTAGAGTGCTTTTTTATAAAAGCATGTCCAACTCCTATTATTAAAATAGTAAAAGATAAAGAAATTAATAAATTCATATAGTTCTCCTTTATAAAAGTATTTTTTTATTAAATTAAGTATATCTTAAGTAAAGAGTTCAATCAATAATAATTTTCAATTGATATATATTTTCAAATAAAACTTATGGAGAAATCAAATATAGAATTAAATTGAAATTTCAATATTGATATTAATAATATTCATTAAAAAACGTTATTTATAAATAAGAATTTCTTTATGTTTTAAATGATTTAAGTTGCAAATGAAAGTTCATAATTAAGGTTATAAAATTGTAAATGATTAAAAAATAAAAATAAGATATAAAAATAGTCAAAAGGGTTGAAATAGAATATGATTTTAGTAAAATAATAAAAGTAAAGATTGCGAAACTTGTCGAAAGAATATTATAGAAGTGATAATAGTTAACAATATTATTAGTTGATTGGGTGATGAGAATGAATAAAAAAGGAATATTTATAATTGTTTCTATATTAATTATTATTTGTGGTATAAATTGTTTTTTTTATAAAGATACATATTTCATGTATATGAAGTCTAATTACAAAGAGAGAAAAATAAAGGTTGGATATTATTCATATTATCCCTATTATTATAAAGATAAAAAAGGGAATGTTCATGGATATTATCATGAATTATTAGATACTTTATGTTCTAATTTAAATATAGATTATGAATATGTAGATGTTAATATTAATACTGCAATAGAGATGTTAGAAAATGAAGAAATAGATATTTTAATGGGATTATATAATATACCAAATAAAAATTCTAAATTAATATATTCTGATAATCATATACAGTTTGATAATCGATACATATATATATATGGTGATATTAATGAAGTTAGATATGGAAATTTAAATTATTTAAATGGGAAAAAATTTACATATGCTGCTGGAGATATAAAAAGTGAATGGTTAATTCAACTGTTAAAGTATCATGGTATAAATGTTAAACCAGTAAAGGTTAAGACAAAGGATGAGTGTATAAAATTATTAGATTTAAAAGAAGTAGATGCACTATCTTCGAATAGAATTAATGAGGGGTTAGAAGCTTATAAAGAAACAATGAAGTATTATATAGGTGCTGTTTATATTGTTGGTAATGAGAAAAGTAAAGATGTCATAAAGTACTTTGATTTTTTCTTAAATAATAGTTTTACAAATAATAAAGTTGATAAACTTAGGTTTATATATAATAAATATTTTCGTAAAGATATAATTTTTAGGAATATTATATTAATTACTCTTTCAATAGTAACAATTTTGGGTATTATATATATGATAATATATCCATTTATAAAAAAAATAATTATAAAACAAAGAGTTACTAAAAATATGAAAGCTGGAAACTTTTTATTATATTATCAGCCAATAGTAGATCCTTTTAAAAATATTGAGGTAGGATTTGAAGGTTTATTAAGATTAAAAGATAAAAACAATAAAATATTAACTCCTTTTACTTTTATTAAAGATATAGAAAAAGGAGATATGTTTTATGAACTAACACTTTGGATATTAGAAAAAGCAATTTGTGATTATAAAATAATAAGTAATTATGAAAATTACAAAAATAAAAATTTTTATATATCTATTAATTTATCATTTAGGGAGCTTGAAAATACAGAGTTTATAAATAAAGCAATTAAATTAGCAAAGTATTATAATATTAAAAAGGGAAGTATTTCTCTTGAAATTGTAGAGAAAGTTTATGCTAGAGATTTAGAAAAAATACAAATAGCAATATCATTATTAAAAGAAAGTGGATATAAAATTACAATAGATGATTTTGGAGTAGAATATTCTAATCTTAGTATTTTAGAAGAAATAGATTTTGATAGTATTAAATTAGATAAATGTTTTGCAGATAATATTTCAATATCAAAAATTACTAATGAGGTAATAGCATTTATATCTAAAATAACCTTAATAACAGATAAGAGCCTTGTTATTGAGGGTGTTGAAGAAAAGTATCAAATTGAAGAAATTAAAAAAATAGTTAATAAAAATGTATATATACAGGGATATTATTATGCTAAACCTATGAATATTGAAAAGTTAAAAGGGTTTTCAATAACTTTAAAGTAAGCAGCCTTTATGTAAGGTTGCTTTTTATTTTAGATAATTATATACACTTAGTATTTATTTAAAGGACATTTGTACAAAATATAATAAAACTTAACAATAATTAAGGGTACATAAGTACATTTTTTTAGTACCACAAAGCCTTAAATACAAAATTAATTAAAAATATAATAATAATATAAATAATTTATATTATATTAAAAAAGAGAGGAATTTTTATGGAAAGTTTCACGTTAAGAGAAGCAACAAAAGGAGACTCGAAAACTATTGCAGAGCTGGTTTATAAAACAGAAGATGATCCTGAGCACGTCTGGGGTTATGGAAATAAGGATGAAATAATAAACAGAATAAAAATGTTAGTTGAATGCGAGGGTTCTAGGTATTCTTATAATAATGTGAAGGTGGCAGAAAAGGACGGAAAGGTTTGTGGAGCTATTATATTATTAAAAGGTAAAGACTTATCAAAGTTAGATCTAGCAACAAGTATAAAGTTAATTAAAAATATAAATGGAATAAAAAATAAGCTAAGATTTATTAAAGACCTTATTTTAGAGTTTAATTTTTTTGAATGTGAAGAAAATGAGCTTTATATTGCTAATTTAGCAACCTTTGAAGAGCATAGGGGAATGGGAATTGGAAAAGCTCTTATTAAATTGGCTGAAAATAATGCTAAGGAAGAAGGATATAAGATTTGCTCTTTACTAGCAAAGGATAAGAGTGTTAAAGGGTTTTATGAAAAGTTAGATTTTGTTTTTGAAATGGAAGAGCCTTATTATTCACATGTTTTATATAGAATGATAAAGGCTGTTTAAATATTAGGGTTTTATAATAAAATGTTATTTTTAAGATAAGAGGGAAAAACAGGTAAATGTGTAATAAGCATTTACCTGTTTTTTATATATATAGTATAGGTCAAATTTTATTATTGATTGGGGGGATAAAATATGGATATGAACTTTATACAAACTCACTATAAGTTATATGTAGAAGCTGGAATTTTAACTATAAAGATTGCAGCAATAGGAATACTATTATCATTAATTATAGGAATTATTTGTAGTTTAATTAAGACTATGAAAATACCAGTACTTAAAACAATAGTTTCGATATATATTGAATTATCAAGAAATACTCCGTTATTAATTCAGTTATTTTTCTTGTATTTTGGATTACCAAAGATAGGAATTGTCTTAAGTTCAGAAACTTGTGGAATTGTAGGACTAGCCTTTTTGGGGGGAAGTTATATGGCAGAAGCATTTAGATCAGGAATTGAAAATGTATCTGTAGTGCAACATGAATCAGCTTTAAGTTTAGGTATGACAAAATCACAAGTTTTTTGGCATATTACATTGCCACAGGCATTTGAAACTTCAGTTCCAGTTTTATGTGCAAATATTATTTTCTTAATAAAGGAAACTTCAGTGTTTAGTGCTGTTGCTTTAGCAGATTTAATGTTTGTAGCTAAGGATTTAATAGGTATTTATTATAAAACAGATGAAGCATTATTTATGTTAGTTATAGCATATTTAATTATCTTGCTTCCTATTTCTTTAATTTGTACATTCATAGAAAGGAGGGTTCGTTATGCAGGATTTGGGGATTCGAGTGCTATTTGAGGGTAGTAATTTCTTAAGGTTATGCCAAGGTATTTGGGTATCTTTAAAAATTGCTTTAATTTCAATGATTCTTTCAGTAGGACTTGGAATTTTAATGGGAATAATAATGACCAGTAAAAATAAGGTTATTCGGGCAATTTGTAGAGTATATCTTGAAATTGTAAGAATAATGCCACAGCTTGTTTTATTATTCTTAGTATATTTTGGTGCAGCAAAACACATAGGAGCTAATTTTTCTGGTGGAATTGCTGCAATAATAGTATTTACTTTTTGGGGCACAGCAGAAATGGGAGACTTAGTAAGGAGTGCACTTATTGCAGTACCAAAACATCAATATGAAAGTGGATTTGCACTTGCAATGACAAAAACACAGGTATTTATACATATTATAATACCTCAAACTATTAGAAGGTTAATTCCATCAGCAGTGAATTTATTAACAAGAATGATTAAAACAACTTCTTTAGTAGTACTTATAGGTGTAGTTGAAGTTGTTAAAGTTGGAAAGCAAATAATAGATGCAAATCGTTATACTACACCAGATGCAGCACTTTGGGTATATGGGACAATTTTTATAATGTATTTTATAATTTGTTTTCCATTTTCAAAGTTGTCTGAAGTATTAGAGAGGAGGCTAAGGGATTAAAATGGGTGATAAAATATTAGAAGTTGAAAATTTAACTAAGTCATATGATAAATCAAAATTAGTTTTAAATAATCTTTCATTTTCATTAGAAAAAGGTGAGGTTGTAGTAATAGTAGGGCCTTCTGGGTGTGGTAAAAGTACTTTTTTAAGGTGTTTAAATAAGCTAGAAGAAATAGATTCAGGGAAAATTGTTTTAAATGGAAAGGAAATATCATCTGATAATAATAAGGTTCATGAAATTCGTGAAAAGATAGGTATGGTATTTCAAAGTTATGAGTTATTTCCAAACATGAATATAATGAAAAACTTAATTTTAGCACCAACTTTAGTACAAAAAAGAAATAAGGAAGAGGTTAAAGCAGAAGCTGAAAAACTTTTAGAAAGAGTAGGACTTTTAGATAGAAAAAATGATTATCCAAGGCAATTATCTGGAGGACAAAAGCAAAGGGTAGCTATTGTTAGAGCTTTAATAATGCATCCACAAATATTATTATTAGATGAAATAACTGCAGCATTAGACCCAGAAATGGTAAGGGAAGTTCTTCAAGTTGTATTAGAGCTTGCAAAGGATGGAATGACAATGTTAATTGTAACACATGAAATGGAATTTGCTAGAGCAGTAGCTGATAGAGTTATCTTTTTAGATAGTGGGAAAATTGTTGAAGAAGGATCACCAGAAGAATTCTTTACCAATCCAAAAACTGATAGGGCTAAGCAATTTCTTAATACATTTAGTTATGAAAGTGTATAAAGAATTAAAATTAATAAATTTAAAGGGGGATTTTTATCATGAAAAAATTCTTAGGAGTACTTTTATCAATCATGCTAGTTATGGGGCTTTTAGTTGGATGTGGTTCTAGTACAAATGACTCAAGTAGTGCATCAAATGATGTGGGAAGTACTGACACAAGTGGAAGTGCTAAGGCAAGAACTTTAGATGAAATTAAAGAGGATGGAAAAATTAAAATAGGCGTGTTTAGTGACAAAAATCCATTTGGGTATGTTGATTCTAATGGAGATGTTCAAGGTTATGATGTAGAGTTTGCAAAAAGAATAGGTAAAGATTTATTAGGTAGTGAAGATGATGTAGAGTTTGTTTATGTTGAAGCAGCAAGCAGGGTTGAATATCTTAAGTCAGGTAAAGTTGATATAATATTAGCTAATTTTACAGTAACAGATGAACGTAAGGAAGCTGTTGATTTTGCACTTCCATATATGAAGGTTGCATTAGGTATAGTATCACCTGATAATGCATTAATTACTGATGTTGACCAATTAAAGGACAAGAAGCTAATTGTTGTTAAGGGAACAACTGCAGAAACATATTTCTCAGAAACTTATCCTGATTTGACTCTTGTTAAATATGATGAATATCAAGAAGCATATGATGCATTATTAGATGGAAGAGGAGATGCTTTTGCAACTGATAATACTGAAGCTTTAGCTTGGTCAAACCAAAATGAAGGCTTTACTACTGGTATAGAAAGCATAGGTAATATTGATACTATTGCACCAGCTGTACAAAAAGGAAATACAGAATTATTAAATTGGATTAATGATGAAATTAAAAGCTTAGCAGATGAAGAATTCTTCTTAAATGATTATAAAAAGACATTAGAACCTGTATATGGTGATGCTGTAAATCCTGAAGATATAGTAGTTGAAGGTGGAGAAGTAAATTAATATAAAGTTGATTGCGTAATGTAAAATTGCCTCTATGGAAAGTTTAACATTGTAGCTTTCTATAGGGGTAATTTTATGTTCAAATTGAAAAATTTGTAGAATGTAGTATAATAAAGAAAAGTTAGTAAATAAAATAGGAGATATACTATATAAAGTTTTAGGTTAAATTATATAGTATAAAGCATGAAAAGGAGAATAGTAGAGATGATGCAAGTAAAAGATTTAACTGTTGGTAGCTTCGAAGGAGCTATTACTCTTGTTTATGAAGATAAGCCAGCAAATAATGAAACTGTTGATATTTTAAAATCTAAAAAAGTTTTTGAAGGAAAAAGTGGCCAAGTATTTTATAAGACTACAAGTGATTTAAATTATGAAATTTTTGTAGGGCTTGGAAAATATGAAGAGTTAGAAAGAACTGACTTAGTAAATGCAGTTATAAGAGGAATTAAACAAGCTGAAAAATTAAAGATAAATGAATTAAGTATTAATTTTATAAAAGCAAATGGATTATGCACTGGTGGAGTTACAAAATCTATAGCTCAAGGTGTAAAATTAGCAAGTTATAAATTTGATAAATATAAAGGAAATAATGAAGTTTATACTCCTAATGTAACTATAATAGGCGGGCCAAAAGAAAAGTTTGATAAGATGAGAGCAAAGATTGAAGAAGCAAGCAATGTTGCTGATGGAATTATTTTAGCTCGTGACTTAGTAAATGAACCAGCTAATATCTTATATCCTGAAACTTTAGCAGAAAGAGCTGTAGAAGCAGGAAAAGAAAGCGGATTTGAAGTAGAAGTATTTGATGAAAAGCAAATCGAAGCTTTAGGAATGAAAGCATTCTTAGAAGTAGCAAAGGGATCAGTTCATAAGCCAAGATTAATAGTTATGAGATACATGGGTAATGAAAATAGTGATGAAAGAGTTGGTCTTGTAGGAAAAGGTCTTACTTTTGACACTGGTGGATATTCACTTAAACCTTCAACATCTATGGATACAATGAAGAGTGATATGGGTGGAGCTGCAGCAGTTATAGGAACAATGCAAGCTCTTGCTAAAAATAAGGTAGAAAAAAATGTAGTTGCAGTAGTAGCAGCTTGTGAAAATGCTATTTCAGGTGGAAGCTACAAACCAGGTGATATTATAGGTTCTATGGCAGGTAAGACTATTGAAGTATTAAATACTGATGCAGAAGGTAGATTAACTTTAGTTGATGCTGTGACTTATATTATTGAAAAGGAAAAAGTAGATAAGGTAGTTGATGTTGCAACTCTTACTGGAGCTGTGTTAGTTGCACTTGGAACTGAAGTAACTGGAGTTGTAAGTAATAATGATGAGTTTTATGATGAACTAATTGTTGCTGCAAGAAGAAGTGGAGAAAAGTTCTGGAGATTACCTAATGATAAATGCTATAAAAAGTTATATAAAGGTGATTTTGCAGACCTTAAAAATACTGGTGGACGTTATGGTGGATCAATTACAGCAGGTATGTTCATTGGAGAATTTGTACAAGATAAGCCTTGGCTTCATTTAGATATAGCAGGAACTTCTTGGAGTGATAGTGGAAATGATACAACACCTAAGGGAGGAACTGGAGCACCAGTTGCTACTTTATATGAATTAGTTGTAAAGCATGAGTGTAAGCATAAATAATATATAGAAATTTATAAAGGGCAATCTTATATTTAGATTGTCCTTTATTTATAATAAGGAGCACAGTTTATGAGATTAAATAAAATACATCATATTGCAATTATTGCATCAAATTATGAAGTTTCAAAAAAGTTTTATACTGAGATTTTAGGCCTTCAGGTAATAAGGGAAGTTTATAGAAAGGAAAGAGATTCTTATAAGCTTGACTTAAAGCTTGGTGATAGTGAAATTGAGTTATTTTCATTTCCTAATGCACCAGTAAGACCAAGTTATCCTGAAGCAAGAGGGCTTAGACATTTAGCTTTTGAAGTAGATAATATTGATGAAGCTATAACAGAGCTAAATTTACAGGGAGTTGAATGTGAACCAATTAGAATTGATGAATTTACAGGAAAAAGATTCACGTTCTTTGAGGATCCTGATAAATTACCGTTAGAATTATATGAAAGATAAATTTAAATATTATAACCATATAATAATTATTTTAGAAATTTAATATAGTATATTTTATAAATAATAAGTGTAATATTATAGTGGAACCATATTTTGGAGGAAGATCCATGTCATCAGACATTAAAGAAATAAGCAAGCTAAAAGAATTATTGTGTAGAAAAAAAGTTTCTAAAATAAAAAGTAAATACTACAAAGCTGAAAAGAAGATTTATAAAAAATATATAAGAGATAAAGAAGAGGATTCAGAGTTTTTACTAAAAAGTAGCTTTATTGAATTTAGAAAAAGATATTTTAACAATTTGTATACAACCATTAATAATATAGTTGATAATTCTATAGGTAACTTAGAAAGTGATATGCTTGAATATATTTCAGAACGAGATAGATATAGAACCTTTGAAGTTATATCATTAATAAAGAGCATATTTGATAGAAATCATATAATATGGGCACTTTATGATGAATATATTGAATGTAGAAAGGATGGGAAATGTCCTGAAACTATTATTATTGTTGTTGGACAAGAATATAGAAACATAGCTTTAAATATTTTCAATGTATTAGGGGAAAGAGTAAATAATGTAGTTTTTCTTATAAATAATATAAAAGTTCAACTTGCATTTACTTTTGAGATTGAAAATAATACTTATTATTTAACTAATAATAATATAAAATACTGCATTTTAGAAGATGAAAGAATACCTATATTAACACCATAAATAAAAATAATATAAGAAAGTGGAAATTGGACTTTCATTAGTTAAAGCTTTGGTTGAACTTCATAATGGATGTACTTATGTAAATACAGAAATTAAAGATGGGACAGAGTTTTGTGTTGAACTACCAATTAGAAAAATAAAAAATTCTCTTAATACTGATCTTAGAGAAAAAAGTATGGTTTCTAAGGTAGAAAAATTTAATATAGAATTTTCGGATATATACAATTAATAAAGGCATTCTTCATCATAATTAAATGATGATGGATGCTTTTATTATATTTTTTATACTATAAATAAGTTTTATTTTTAATAGAAAGATGAATATTTCTTTTTCTTATGTAAAATATTGTTTAATTGTACTGTGAAAGTTAAAATATTAATGTGGTAGGTAAAAATTTACATGTTAATTAGCTATAACTAAGATTTAAAATTTTAATTTAGTTAATGAAACTTGCTTTAAATATCAAATTTTAACCAATACTTTATATCAAAGACTTAGTAAAAGTTACATACTTAGTGATTTGGTTAGTTTAAAGTAAGCTATAGTGTACTCAGTGTGTGGAAGAATCAGAATTTTCTAGTTTAAATATAGTAAGGAGGCTAAATATGAGTAGTAGACAATATTCAGATTCATTAAGAGTAGGAATTTTGCTGGCATTAACAGGAGGATTTTTAGATGCATACACTTATATAAGTCGAGGCAATGTATTTGCTAATGCACAAACAGGAAATATGGTTATGCTTGGAATTAATTTTATGGAAGGTAATTTCAGAGGAATTATAAATTATATTATTCCTATTATTGCTTTTGCAATAGGAGTTTTGTTAGCTGAAGTAATAAGAACAAAATTATCAAAAAGTGAAAAGCTCCATTGGAGACAAGCTGTTTTAGCAATAGAAATAATATTATTAATATCTGTTGCTTTTATACCATTTGATTATGTGGCAAATACAATAATATCATTTATTTGTGCAATGCAAGTAGAAAGCTTTAGGAAGTTTCATGGAAATGCTTATGCAACAACAATGTGTACAGGAAATTTAAGAAGTGGTACAGAAAAGTTAGTTATATTTATAAGAAATAAAGATAAAAAACATTTAAAAATAGCCTTTCAATATTATTTCATTATATTGATTTTTTGCTTAGGAGCAACAATAGGCGGTTTAATAACTTTAAATATGGGCTTAAAGGCTGTGTTAATTGCAATTATTCCATTAATATTAGCATTAATAGTAATGTCTTACGAATAAAATTATGAAGGCATATAAAACTTTGAGTTTAGAATGTTTTGGATATTTAAGAGTTAATAAATTCCATAAAGTTTTTGACTTGGAGTTAACTTCAAGGAGTAACATTAATATAAAGGTTAAATTTTAACTAAAGAATAATTAAGGATAAAAGGAATTAGAGAAATTATTTTTTATATGAGGTGAAATTAATGGAATCAAAAAAGCTAGGATTTGGACTTATGAGACTACCGCTTACAGAAAAAGATAATCAAGAAAGTATTGATATGGAACAGTTAAATAAGATGGTGGATACCTTTATAGAAAGAGGATTTACTTACTTTGATACTGCATATATGTATCATAATTTTAAAAGTGAAATTGCTTTAAGAGAAGCAGTTGTTAAAAGACATAAAAGAGATACTTTTACTGTTACAACAAAAATGCCAACAATGTTTTTAAAAAAGGAAGAAGATTTAGAAAGAATTTTTAATGAGCAAATGGAAAAGAGTGGTGTAGATTACTTTGATTATTACTTGCTTCATAACTTAGGAGTAACTAACTATGAAATAGCTAAAAAGTTTAATGCATTTGATTTTGTTCAAAAGAAAAAAGATGAAGGAAAAGTTAAAAAGATAGGTTTTTCATTTCATGATACAGCAGATGTTTTAGAAACTATATTAACTGAACATCCAGAAGTTGATTTTGTACAATTACAAATTAATTATCTTGATTGGAACGATGGGGGAATTCAATCTGGTAAGTGCTATGAAGTGGCTAAAAAACATAATAAGCCAGTAATAGTAATGGAGCCAGTTAAAGGTGGAACATTAGCAAAAGTTCCAAAGGAAGCTGAAAAACTTTTTAAAGATTATAACAAGGATATGTCTATACCATCTTGGGCAATAAGATTTGTTGCTAGTTTAGATAATGTAATGATGGTTTTAAGTGGAATGTCTAATATGAATCAGCTTTTAGATAATACTGGGTATATGCAAAACTTTAAGCCATTTACAGAAGAGGAACATAAAATAGTAGATAAAGCAGTTGAAATTATTAATGAATCAATAGCTATTCCTTGTACAGCTTGTGAATATTGTGTTGCTGGATGTCCTAAAAATATAGCAATTCCAAATTATTTTGCATTATATAATGCTGAAAAACAAGCATTAAATTCAGGATTTTCAACTCAAAAGGTATATTATGATAATTATATAAAAACTAATGGAAAAGCTTCAGATTGTATAGTCTGTAGAAAGTGTGAAAAGAGTTGTCCTCAACACATAAAAATTACAGAAGAGTTAAAGAAGGTAGTTAAATTATTTGAATAATATATGATTAACTCATGTGCAAATGGGATAGCTACAGTTAATATAGATAATGGATATGGTGCAGGTTATATTGCTACACAAATCAATAGATTGGGGGTAAGAAGTTGTGAATAAGTTATACTTAGAATGTTACTCTGGAATTAGTGGAGATATGTTTGTAGCATCACTTATTGATTTAGGTGCAAGTGTTGAAGTTTTAGAAAATGCTTTAAAAAGTATACCAATACAGGGTTTTGAAACTAAAATAACTAGAGTTTCTAAAAGTGATATTGATGCTTGTGATTTTAATGTTATTTTAAATGAAGAATATAATAATCACGATCATGATATGAAGTATTTATATGGAGATAATAAACAAGAAAATTTAGGTGAAAATCATAATCATAATATAAATAATAATAGTAATAATGAGGAAAAAGAAATTTTAATTGAAGATCATAATATAAATAATCATTTGGATAATCATGAGGAAAAAGAAATAGCAGATTTAACAGCACATAATCATAGCCACCATGAACACAGAGGGTTAGAAGAAGTAATAGAAATTATAAATAATACTGACATTACTAAAAATGCTAAAGAAATTGCAATTAAGATTTTTAAAATCTTAGGTAAGGCAGAAGCAAAGGCTCATGGAGTTGAAATATCTAAAGTTCATTTTCATGAAGTTGGGGCTATAGATTCAATAGTTGATATTATAGCTGCAGCTGTTTGTTTGGATAATTTAAATATTTCAGAAGTTATTGTACCTGTTTTATATGAAGGAAGAGGATTTATAAGATGCCAGCATGGAGTAATTCCAGTACCAGTTCCAGCTGTAGTTAATATTGTTTCTGAATGTAAATTAAATATAAGTATAACGAATACAGAAGGAGAGCTAATAACTCCAACAGGAGCAGCAATAGTTGCAGCAATTAGTACTTCAAATAAACTTCCAGAAAAGTTTTCTATATTTAAAATAGGAATTGGTGCAGGTAAGCGTAATTATGAAAAACCAAGTATTTTACGTTCTATGATTATTGATGATATTTCTAATGAATATGAGGAATGTAACATTGAAAAAGATGATTATATTTATAAGTTAGAAAGTAATATTGATGATTGCAGTGGAGAAGCTTTAGGATTTGTAATGGAAAGGCTTTTTGAAGCTAAAGCAAGAGATGTATATTACACACCAGTTTTTATGAAGAAAAATCGTCCTGCATATAAAATTAGTGTGATTTGTAAAAAAGAAGATATAGAAAATATTGAAGAAATAATTTTTAAAGAAACTACTACTATTGGAATTAGAAAGCAAAAAGTAGAAAGAACTATATTAAAGCGTGAAATTATTAATATGAAAACATCATTAGGAGAAGTTCAAGTGAAAGTTTGTGAACTATCAAATGGAAAAAGAATTTATCCTGAGTATAGTTCTATAGTAGAAATATGTAAAAGTAGTGGTTTATCATATCAAGAAGTATATGACATTATAAGAAAAGAAGTAAATTTATAATTTTATAAAATAATTCTGCCTCTAGAGTAATCTAATATTTAGATTGTTTCTAGAGGCAGTTTTTTATAAATCTAATGCCATATCACCATAATTAATCCATTGCTTCTTACGCATAAATTCAGAAATTATAAATGTAAGAAGAGCAGGAAGTACAAAGTGCATAACTATAATTTGTAATAATACTATTTTTGATGAAGCAGTTTGAGTCATAGTTTGATAAGCCATGATTTGTCCTACAAAACCGGCAGATCCCATTCCAGATCCAGTTGCATTATTGGTCATTTTTAAGAAGGTTGATGAAATAGGACCAAGAATAGCACTAGAAATTATTGCAGGAAGCCAAATAACTGGTTTTTTTATTATATTAGGAATTTGAAGCATAGATGTTCCAACACCTTGTGCAAGCAATCCACCAAATTTATTTTCTCTATAGCTTGCCACAGCAAATCCAACCATTTGACAACAGCAACCAATAACAGCAGCTCCTGCTGTAATTCCATCTAAATTTAATATTACACCAATTGCAGCAGAACTTATTGGTAAAGTCAATAATATACCCATAATTACAGAAACAAGCATTCCCATTATAAAAGGTTGTTGTTCCATTGCAAACATAATTATTGTTCCAAGCCAAGTCATAAATTCAGAAATTGGAGGGCTTAAAAGTAACCCAACTGTAGATCCAGCCCCTATACAAACAAGAGGAGTAATAATTATATCTATTTTTGTTTTACCAGCAATAAGATGTCCAATTTCTATTCCAACTAAAGCTGCAATAAATGCACCTAAAGGTTCACCAGGGCCAGCTAAAGTTATAACACCAGTATCAGTCATTATACTACCAGCAAGCAATTTTGTTGCAAATCCACCTACCATACCTGATACTGCAGCAGAAATTACTACTAAAGGAGTTTCTTTAAATTTATAAGCAACCCCAACACCTATTCCTGCACAAGTTGCAGCAGCAGCTATTTTACCTATTAAAAATATAGTTGACCCTAAATTACCAGAAATAAGATTTCCGATTTGTTGAAGAATTGTACCTATTATTAATGTTGAAAATAAGCCTAAAGCCATTCCACTTAAGCCATCTATAAATATGTGATGTAAATAATTCTTAAATTTTTGCATTTTGTTAATCCCCCTTTAACAAATCTGTGTATATACACGTGTTTACATTAATTAAGTTTATCATAATTTTTACAATAAGGTCAAATACAATATGTTTTCATAAAAAGTGTTAAGTAATGTTATAAAAAGTGAAAATGTTGGTAAAACTTAATAAAAGTGAAAAGAAAATAAGTTTAAGGAATTGCAGAAGAGGAGAGAATATTAATGGTACAAAAATGTAATATATGTGGTAAAATTGCAAGTTATTTTGATGCTAATTTAGGAGAGTGGCTCTGTGAAGAGTGTTATAAGAAAAATTATAATAAAGTAAATTTAAATGATTATAGAAATAAAGTTAATTCTGAAAAATATGATGAAGAAATTCAAAATATGCTAAATGCTATGGAAAATATAATTGATGATATGATGAAAAATAAGATGGCAAGGCTAGATAAAAGATTTAATAGTACAAAATTTACTAATGATATAGAAGAAATATTAAAATCTATGCCTAGAAGTGATATAGAAAGTATAGCGGAAAGATTAAACTTTGCTAAAACTTATAAGTATAATAAAGATAAATTAATACATAACTTAATTAGTAGTTACAAAGAAAGAGTATTAGAAAAAATTTATCTTTTTAATGATAATGCATTAAAGGCGTTTAAATATTTTTCTAAAAATGATGGAATCACAATTTTAAATAATAGTGATCATAAATATATAAGATTTATGGAATATTTTATGTCTATAGGAATTTTATATCCAGCAAAAAATGAAGAAAAAAAAGCAGTATTAATAATGCCTTCTAATGTAAGGGATTTATTATCTGATTTAAATGATTTTAATTTTAGATTAAAAGTAAAAAACAATTCTAAAATTATTACTTTAGTTTCTGGAATGGCAAATGTTTATGGCGTATTAACTATAAATAATGTAGTAAATAAATTAAATAAATTTGGATTTGATAATATGGAATTTAAAGAAAAGTATGATGTTATTAATTCTGCCAGTAATTATAGTGTTTCTTACGTAATAAAAGATGGATATGTTTTTAATTGCAATATTAAGCATTATAAAAAATTATATGAAAAAATTGAAAGTGAAAGTAAATCAATTGAGTATAGAGAATATTCAGAAAAAGAATTATTAACATTTGGAAAAGATAATTGGCTAAGAAATAGTAAATATGGTAAAGAGTTTATTATAAATTTTACGAATTGCTTTGAACTTGATAATGAAGAAATAGATGAATTCTTAAATCAATTATATTATATAATTCAAGAAGATAGTTTAGATAATCTTCTTGATGAAGTTAGAGATATGATTGTTGAAGAAGATGGTAAAGAAGTTGGAGTAAATATTATAAAAGAATATGTATGTAACCTACCTATTTGGTACAAAAAGGGAAAAAGCATTAATGAAATAAAAGGTAAAAGTATTTAATTGTTAATAATAACAAGGTTTATTTTAATAAATTAATATAAAAACTAATAGTATTCCCTAAAATAGAAAATAAATTTCTTTTTTAGGGAAAATCTTTAAAAAAATATAGAAATATATATAAAGTGTGATATAATAAATTTGTAGAGGGAAAACGTATACAAATTTATGGGAGGGTTAAAAATGAAAGAGGATTTAAGAGTTGTAAAAAATGAAGAGGTAGTTAATGAAGAATTAAATAAAGATAAAGATGAAAATAAAAAAATTCTCAAAGAATATGAGGATGAATTAGGATACTAGAAATAACACACCAATTATTAGTATTAAAAAGATTTATTTAATTTTATTATTAACATATAAGAACTCATAAATGTAAGGTTATGGTATTTCGAAAATAAAAATTAGAGGGTAAATAATTTTTATAATTTCTATGGTATAAGGGTAATTTTTTAATTAGGTATAAAAGGGTATAAAGGGTATAAAGGGTATAAAGGGTTAAAAAGATAGTAATTAGGATAACTAAATTGCTATCTTTTTTTGTTATAAAAGTGAAAAAAACTAGCAGTAAAAATATAAAAAAATATGTAAATATAACCTTTAAACTAATCTATAAATTAAATTAATTTTTTAAAAGAAAATAACTTGAAATATGATAATAATATCCAGTATAGTGGTGATTGTGGATTAAATTACCAACAAATCGATTGCAGGTTTCGACATAGGAAAATTAAAAGAAGCTATATAATAAGGTTGTAAACACTTTTGAAGTAAGTTCTAGGGGGATGAATATGGGTAGACAAGAAAAGTTATTACAGGAATCAATAAAAGCTATAAATTTAATTAATGAAGTTAAAAATAGTACAAAAAAAGAAAATACATTAGTAGAAGTTACTGCTAATGAGTGTGGGGACACTATATTCTTTAAATTTAATAATGGGAAGATTGTAGAATATAGTTTAAGTGAAATTGGGTATATCTTTGAAGATGATTTAGAAGGGTTTGGGATATTTACTATTGAGGATTATAAGGATATATATGATAATCTTAAGTTAATTCAAAAGGAAATTGAAATTTTATAAAAGGTTACGGGTTTGTTTTAATAATTTAACTACTTATGTGTGATTATAAAAAGTTAGTACAGTATAAAATACAATAGTATTTTATATAGAAAGGGTGTACTGGCTTTTTATTTTTGCATTTCCTAGGAAATATTCCCAAATGTACAGGCGTTTTTAATTTGTGTTATACTTAATAGGTCATAGTAAAATTTATAGTATACAAGGAGAATTATATGTACTTAGTAGATTATCATTTACATTCTAATAATTCATTTGACAGTAATGCAACTATAGAATCAGTTTGTGAAGCTGCAATTGAAAATAAAATTAACGAAATTTGCTTCACAGAACATTTTTCAGTTAAAGAAGGAATAAAAAGTTATGGCTTTTTAAATTTAAAAAAATATAGTGAAGAAATAAGAGAATGTAGAGAAAAATACAAAGATAAATTAAGCATTAAAGTAGGAATAGAAGTATGTGAACCACATGAAAATGAAGAGGAGCTTAGAGAAGCAATAGAATATATTCCTTTTGATTTTATATTAGGCTCTATACATAATTTTGATTATAACGTAGGGCTTAATACATATATGAGCAAAAATACAAAAGAAGAAAGTTATAGTAGATATTTTAAGGAAGTAAATAAGGTATGTACATCACCATATATTGATGTAGTAGCTCATTTAGATTTAATGAAAAGATATGCCTTTAATACACATGGTAATTATGATTTTAATGAGTATGTTGATATGATTAAAGAAGTATTAACTAACATAATTAAAAGTGGAAAAGGTATTGAAGTAAACACTTCAACTTTAAGGTCAGTAGTAAATGAAACTATGCCATCAGTAGATATTTTAAAGTTATATCATGAGTTAGGTGGAACAATTATTACTGTAGGATCTGATGCTCACAAAAGTGAGGATGTTGGAGCTGGAATTAGAGAAAGTATTGAAGTTTTAAAGAATATTGGATTTAAGAATATATATAGATTTGAAAATAGAAAACCTATAGCAATAGAAATTTAATTAAAGCAAAAATAAAAGAATCAACAGCTTATTTAGCTGCTGATTCTTTTATTTTTATGTTTTTTGGTAAATTAGATTTAATTTGTCTTAATAAGCTTTTTGCATCATCACTTACTACGGTACAAATTAATAAATCAAATTTAGTAGTTACCTTTAATTCATAAAGATTTTCTTTACCTTTTTTTGATTTTTCTAAAACAACACTTTGTATTTCATTTAATTCAGCATAATTATTTTTTACTACAACGCAATCATTATAAATACCAAAAGTTGTGCAAGAAAGATGAATACAAGCAAATACAACTATATTAACTGAAACTAAGGCTATTAAATAGTAAGGTGATATATTATTTGCTATAGAGTATATTGCAAAAATAATACTAATAATAGCAAAAATAATTGAAGGTAGATAAGTTGTAATTGATGTTGTTTTAAAGCTAAATTTTAAATTGTTTTTATTTTTAAATATCTTTTTATAGTAAATAGAATAAACAACTGTTAAATAGTATACAGGTACTATTGTAAAGATTATTAAAAATATTGTGATCCAAATATTACTCATGGTTAGTCCCCCTAAAATATTTAATTATTACAAAAAAACGTATAAATAATATTTTAAACCAATAAATTTACATAATCAATATTATTATATGTTATAAATTTATGAATGTTTTATGAAATGAAAAAGATAAATATTTTAAGAGATAAATTAAAGTTATAAGTAAAAAATATTTATAACAAAAAAATATTTAAAGATTGAAAAATATATAAAAAGGTAAAATAAATAAATTTAATTTAAAAATAAAAAGACAGAATGTAGTATAAAAGTAGAAAATATAAAAAAAAGGTGCATGGAAATTATTTACAAATAATAATAAGAATAGTATACTAAACACATAGTAGTTCTTAGTTTTAAGTAATTCTTTATTATAAATTCTAACTACTAAATTTAAAGATTTTATAATGTATAAAGCTAAAGGGGTGATGCTTCTCAATGTCGTTATTAGAAGATGTTCAGTTCGTGAACAAATATGATAGGGAGGGGGCTTGCGGAAAAATTAAAAACAGGCTTTTAATTAGTAATAAAATCAAGCCTTATAACGGGTGGAAAAAGGAGATGATCCGATTTATCTAATATACTTAGAAAGGAGGATAGACTTTTTTTATAATCATAAAGTAGATTTCGATTTTAATAAATAATTAAATAATGTATATATTAAGGAGCTACTTAAAAATAGCTCCTTTTATTTTTAAGTTTAAAAAGGTGGAAAGAATAAAAATGGAATATATTACTGCAATAGTTAAGAAAGTAAGACCTTTTGTAAGCATTTTAATTTTCTTTGGCGTATTTACAGTTGTGTTTATGCTTGTATCAGGAACTATAAAATATACTTTGCCATTTATTATTGGAATAATTGCAGCATCAATCTTAGAAAAGCCAACGGAAGCTCTTATTAAGAAGTTTAATATGCGAGGTGAAATAGCAGCGATTATTTCCACATTAGTTTTTTATGCTATTACAGTTACATTATTGGTGGTTGGGATTGTTTATTTTAGTTCTGAAATTAAGGATTTAGCTACAGATGGATATGAATATATTTATGATAATGGTTCTAAAATAGGAAATTTAGTTCAAAATTCACTATCAACATTTGAAAATATTGATGAGTCAGTTTTAGATACCTTAAGAAGTAATATTAATAAATTAATTTCAGATGCATCAAATTATATTTTAGAGCTTAGTGGAAGTGTAGTTAATTATATAATCAACATAATATCAGCACTACCTTATATTGTTTCGGTAATAATATTTGCTATATTATCAAGTTTTGTGTTTTTAAAGAAGTTTATCCAAAAGAGTTATTCACAAAATAAAGAAAATAAAATCAAAGAAGAAAGTGAATACGATAAATATATTAAAATAATCCTTGAAATTAAGGATGTTGTATTTAAGTATATTGGAACATATTCAATTTTAGTTTTTTGTACATTTATAATTACTTTTATAGGTTTTAGTATTTTAAAAATTCCATATACTTTACTGCTTAGTTTCATGTGTATGATTTTAGATTTGTTACCTATAGTAGGTATGATATTGGTCTTTTTACCTCTTATGGCTATTTACTTTTTTAGTGGTAAATATATAACTGTTATATTTTTAATTATTTTATTTTCAGTAATAATGATAACTAGAAATATATTAGAGCCTAAATTATTATCAGCATCATTAGAATTATCACAATTAAGTGTATTAATTGCTATATTTGTTGGTTTAAATGCTGGTGGATTTAAAGGTATGATATATCTGATAGCATTATTTATTGGGTTTAATTTTTATAAGAAGTATGCAAATTTTGAGGGAAATTTTATAGAATGTAAAGATAAAATTAAAAATGAAGAACAGTAATAAAGTTGTAATGTTTTATTATAAAACAACTCTTCTAAGAATCATTATAGGTAGTAATATTAACTAATTTAAAGCTGGATTGAAAATTTTAATTTAGTTAATTTAAATTAATTGATATTCTAAGTCATAGATTTAGTTAGTATTAGTGTATGTTGTATATGGTATGCTAATTAAAACTATAAAGGAAAAAATTTAGATTAAATTAATTTTAAAAATAATTATGTAGTATATTATTTATTCAATATTACTATATATATAGTAGTATATAGATGAATTAATAATAAAGATTTATTTTAGTATTTGAAATTTAACTGTAGTAATTAATTATAAAAAGCAATAGTTTAGAACGAAAAAGATTTTAGGAAATATAGTTATACTGTAAGTCAAAATAAGAAGGTTAAGAAAGGAATACAGGGGGGAGTTGCTTTGGTTAAAATTTTAGTTGCTGATGATGAAGTTAAATATGGTGAGAAATTGCAATACAGTGTTGAAAAGGATATATTTTTAAAAGAGTGGATGCTAGGAAAAGTACAAAGTTGCGATTTAAAAAGGAAAATTAATAAGTTTGGTATAATATATACTAAATCTATGGCTTTAATTGTTATTAAGCCTTTAATAAGAAATGAATCATCTGATAAGATTGGTATTGAAACTGAAAGATTGAGTTTTGCAATTAGTAGTGTTGTTAAAGAAATAATGGGTAAATTTAAGGGGTTAAATATATTTGTTGATTCTAAAGACCAAGTGGTTGTTTTATGTGATGTAAATCCTATTAAGGAATGGCATTCGGTTGTAAATAACATTGAAAATGCAATTAATGCTAAATTAAATATTAATGTAGTTATTTGTGCATCATTTTTAAGAGAAGATCCTGTTCAAGTAAATATAGTATATAAATCTTTATGCAATAGATTGATGGACAAGAGTAAGAGACCAGATATGCTAATAGAGGTTCAAAAATATATTAATAGACATTATTTTAAAGAAGATTTGTCTATAGCCGAAATAGCAAATAAGATGGAAGTAAGTCAGACTTATTTAATAAGGCTCTTTAAGAGAAATTTGAAAATGACATTTGTTGAGTATTTAACAAATGTAAGAATAAAAAATGCTATAATTTTAATGAGGGATCCAACATTAACTTTAAGTGAAATTGCTGAATTAGTTGGCTATAACACACAACATTATTTTAACAATGTTTTTAGGAGACACGTTGGTATTTCACCTCAAGAGTATAGATTAGGTATAAGTAAAGAAAATAGATTATAATATAATTTAAATAATAAATAATGGAAAATAAAAATTTATAATGGATAATGGAAAAAGCAATTATGGTAAAACTATTACTATAGTTGCTTTTTATTTTGAAATAAATATCAAATAAATATATAAATGATAAATATAAAAAATTACTAATAATAACCATGAATTTTGTAAATACTAAATTTATTATCTTTATAGAGGTGAAATTATGGTTAAATGGAGAAACTTTTATTTAATGAAGATTTATGATTCTAAAAATAAATATATAGGAGTTGTAGATGATATTTCTATAGATTTTTATAATGGAGTTGTAAAGGGATTTACAATTTCACCAGCATCTATATTTAAAAAACATACATATGTTTCTGTGGATTCAATTATTTCAGTTGATGAAATTATGAAAATTAAAAATACAAGTAGATTTGAAGGATTAAAGTTTAAGGAAATAAAATATATGGATATAATAAATAAAGAAAAGAAGCTTCTTGGAGTTCTTGAAGATTTAATTATAGATGAAAAAACTTTTGAAATAAAAGGTATGATTATAAGTTCAGGAATATTTGATAAAATGTTCAAGGGAAAGGAAGTTATAACTTTAAAACATTGTTCGCTTTGTGATGAGTATATTTTATATAATGGTAATTCAACTGTTAAGTTAAAGACTTTACCTCATAATTTAGGAGGAAATAAGGATGTTCAAAAAGTATAAAGGGTTAATTGTAAAGTTAATAATTTCCATAATTATTGCTATTAGTATAGTAATGATATACGCTTTTGTTGAACCAATAAGGGCAGTTACTAATTTACTAATAATTTCAATAGTAATTGCTTATACACTAAAGCCTTTAAGAAATTACTTTTGTGAAAAGCTCCATATTTCTTATAAAAAAAGTTCACTTTTAATTATATTATTACTTTTATTATCATTTGTAGGATTGATATATTGTATAGTTCCAACTATGTTAAATGAAAGCGGAAATTTTGGAGTTATGCTTGATAGTATTGAAGAATATATTTTAAGCTTAGCAGCAAGGTTTAAATTAGATAGGTTACCAATATTTGAAACAATTTATATACAAATTGGTGAAAAGATTAATATGATACTTAGCAATACATCTACTCATTTAGTAGATAATTTAATAGATATGGGAGAAAATTTAGTTACTCTTGCTATAGTACCTATTACAACTTATTATTTTTTAGCGGATTCAAAGCTTATTTATAATAAGCTATTATTAGTTCTTCCAACTGACAAAAGGGTAATAGTAAAAAATATAAATAAAAATATTGATAAAATATTAAGTAGATATATTTTAAGTCAATTATTGTTATGTTTAATAATAGGAGTTTTATCTTTCATTTTATTATTGATACTTAGAGTTAAGTTTCCTTTAGTTTTATCAATTATTAATGCAGTTGCTAATATTATTCCTTATTTTGGACCAATAATAGGGGGTGTACCTATTATATTTATAGCACTTACAGGGTCAGTTACTAAAGGAATAATTGCAGCTATTGGTGTTATTTTAATACAACAAGTTGAAGGTAATTTTTTGGCACCTAAGATTACTGGTGATAGCACTAATATGCATCCAATTATAATAATTATTTTGTTAGTTTTAGGTGATAAGATTGGAGGAGTAATTGGAATGGTATTAATAGTTCCAATTGCAGTAATAATAAAGGTAATTTATGACGATATAGACTATTACTTATTTTAAGTGTAAGACTGTTTATTGACATAAATGAATAAATGAAATATAATTTTGTCATAAATTAATAGCATAAAGCGATGAAAAGAATGAGTAAATATGATGTAAATATTAAGAGAGGAAGTGGGTGGTGAAAACTTCTTATTTAGCATATTGAAGCTATCTTGGAGCTTATTTTACTTTAAGTGATGTATTATTTTTATACATAATTAGGGTGGTACCGCGGAAATTATAAGTTTTCGTCCCTTTGTTTTTAGGGATGGAGACTTTTTTTATTAGTTGGATTCCTAAGAAACAAAAATTTGATTTAAGTTATTAATTAAATTACTAATAGAAAAAATGGAGGTAGTAAGAATCATGAAATTCATGGGAGCAAATGAATTAAGAGAAAGCTTTATTAGCTTTTTTGAATCTAAAGAACATTTAAGAATGGAGAGTTTTCCATTAGTACCTAAAAACGATAATAGTTTATTATTAATAAATGCAGGTATGGCACCACTTAAGCCATATTTCACAGGTATACAAAAACCACCAAAAACTAGAGTTACAACTTGTCAAAAGTGTATTAGAACTGGTGATATAGAAAACGTAGGAAAGACTTCAAGACATGGTACTTTCTTTGAAATGTTAGGTAACTTTTCATTTGGAGATTATTTTAAAAATGAAATTATTCCATGGTCATGGGAATATGTAACACAAGTTTTAAAATTACCTAAAGATAAATTATATGTAACAATTTATTTAGAAGATGATGAAGCATATGAAATTTGGACTACAAAAACAGATATAGATCCAAATAGAATATTTAGATTAGGTAAGGATGATAACTTCTGGGAAGTTGGAACAGTTGGTCCATGTGGTCCTTGTACAGAAATCCACTTTGATAGAGGTGTTGATGTAGCTCCTGTAACAAACGTAGATGATTTTGTTGCTGCATCTGATGCAGATAGAATAGTTGAATTCTGGAACTTAGTATTTATTCAATTTGATAAACAAGAAGATGGAAGCTATGCTCCATTAAAGAATAAAAACATTGATACAGGTATGGGACTTGAAAGAATTGCAACTATAATGCAAGGTGTTGATAACATATTTGAAATTGATACAGTTAAGAATATCTTAAATAAGGTATCTTCTTTATCGGGTGTAGAATATGGAAAAGATGCAAATTCAGATGTTTCATTAAGAATAGTAACAGACCATGTTAAAGCTGTAACTATGCTTATATCTGATGGAGTTCAACCAAGTAATGAAGGTAGAGGATATGTTTTAAGAAGACTTTTAAGAAGAGCTGCAAGACATGGTAGATTACTTGGAATAAAGGGATTATTCTTAAAGGATGTTGTAGAAGCTGTTGTTGAAAACTATGGTGGAAATTATCCAATATTAGTTGAAAATAAAGATTATATAACAAAGATAATCACTTTAGAAGAAGAAAGATTTAATGAAACTATTGATAGTGGAATGAACATCTTAAATGGATATATTAAAGAGTTAGAAGAAGCTAAATCTACAGTACTTTCTGGAGAAAAAGCATTTAAATTATATGATACTTATGGATTCCCATTAGAATTAACAGAAGAAATTCTTGAAGAAAAGAATATGACTGTTGACCACGAAGAATTTAAGAAGGAAATGGAAGCTCAAAGAGAAAGAGCTAGAAGTGCAAGAGGAGAAACTTCTTACATGGGAGCTGATGAAAACCCAATTAATAAAGTTAAAGCTGAAGTTGAAACTGAATTTGTTGGATATACAACTACAGAAGGAACTGGAAAAGTTGTAGTTCTTGCAACTGATGAAGCATTTGTAGAAGAATTAAATGAAGGAACTAAAGGTTATATCTTAACTGATAAGACTCCATTCTATGCTGAAATGGGTGGTCAAATTGGTGATACAGGTATAATAACTGGAGCTAATGGTTCTGCATATGTTTATAATACTAAGAAAAATGTTGGTGGTAAGACAATTCACTATGTTGAAGTTAAAAATGGAAGCATTAAAATAAATGAAGAAGTTACATTAACTGTTGATAAAGTGAGAAGAGCTTGCGTTTGTAAGAATCATACAGCAACTCATATGTTACAAGCTGCATTAAAAGAAGTTGTTGGAGCTCACGTTCACCAAGCAGGATCTTTTGTTGATAATGAAAGATTAAGATTTGACTTTACTCACTTCCAAGCTATGACAGCTGAAGAAATTCAAAAGGTTGAAGATTTAGTAAATGATAAAATAATGGAAGTTGATACTGTAGAAACTAAGCTTATGACAATTGAAGAAGCTAAGGAATCAGGAGCAACTGCACTTTTTGATGAAAAATACGGAGATAAGGTAAGAGTAGTTGCAGCTGGAGAGTTCTCTAAGGAACTTTGTGGTGGTACTCACGTATCTAACGTTGGAGAAATTGGATTATTTAAAATAGTTTCTGAAACAGGTGTAGCTGCTGGTATCAGAAGAATAGAAGCTTTAACAGGTAGAGCTGCTATAAAATATATGGAAGAAAAGCAAAGATTATTAAAGGAAGCTTGTGCAGCACTTAAATGTACTGAAAAAGATGTTTTAAAGAAAATATCTACTCAAGGTGCAGAAATTAAGGAAAAAGATAAGGAAATTGCAGAGCTTAAATCAAAACTTACAAGTGGAGCTTTAGATGATATCTTAAACAGTGCAAAAGATATTAACGGTGTTAAGACTATAGCTTATGGACTTGAAGGTGTTGATGGTAATGCATTAAGAGACTTAGCTGATAAGATAAGAAGCAAGATGGGTTCAGGAGTTGTTGTTTTAGTAAGTAACTTAGGTGATAAAGTTAACTTAATTACTATGGCAACTAAGGATGTATTAGATAAAGGAATACATTGTGGAAAGATAATTAAAGAAGTTGCAACTATTGTTGGCGGAGGCGGTGGTGGAAGACCAGATATGGCTCAAGCCGGTGGTAAAAAGCCAGAAAATATCCCTCAAGCTATAGAAGCAGCATTCCAAACAGTAGAAAATTTAGTAAAATAGTTAGTTGAAATAGTATACAATTATGTAAATTTAGGTTATAATATAGTTAGATAAAGTAATTAGTTAATATTTCAAATGATTAAAAATAAATAAAATACTTTCGTAAGGGGGTGAAGCTGCAAGTGTGCAGCCACGATATGGAAAATAATCTTGATAGAACAATGCAATTTGACTTAAACATTAACAAAGAGGATTTAACTAAATCAATTTTAAATGATGTATATACAGCATTGAAAGAAAAGGGATATAACCCAATAAACCAATTGGTAGGATATCTGATTTCAGGGGACCCTTCTTACATTACTAGTTATAACGGAGCAAGAGCTTTACTTAGAAAACTTGAAAGAGATGAAATACTTGAAGAGGTAATAAAATCTTATCTAGATATTAAATAAAAGGTGCCCGTTAACCGGGCACCTTTTGTTTATAAAAAAATTTAAAGTGTTATAAGTAAATAAAAGCTAGAAAAATAATTGGATAAAAGTTATTATAAATAAATACGTTACTTATTAAAAGAAATGCAAAGGAGTTTCTATGAGAATATTAGGACTTGATATGGGTTCAAAAACTATTGGAGTTGCTTTAAGTGATCCATTAGGATGGACAGCACAAGGTATAACAACTATTAGAAGAAGCAAAAAGGAACAAGATTTAGAAGAAGTTCATAAGATATGTAAGGAATACGGCGTTGAAACAATAGTAGTTGGATTACCTAAAAATATGAATGGAACTATTGGTGAAGCTGGAGAAAAGGCTTTAGAATTTTCAGAATTACTTAAAGAAAAAACAGGATTACCTATAGAGATGTGGGATGAAAGATTAACAACGGTTGCGGCACATAGAGCCATGTTAGAAGCCGATCTTTCTAGAAATAAAAGAAAGAAAATTGTTGATAAAATTGCAGCTACATATATATTACAAGGTTATTTAGATCGTATAAGATTAACATCTAAATAAGATAAAAAGTAATAGGTAAATATAAGTAAAAATAGATTTCCCAGGTGTTGGGTGAATTGGTTTTGATATAAAGTTATATAAATATCAAAAATTTTTTAAAAAGTTTTTATTGATAATTATTATTTATTAATTATTACCTTTTACTTAAAATTAACTGTTTGCAGTTTTAGTTTTTTATGTAATAATATAAGAAACAATTATGATGATAAAGAGGAGTTAAAATAATGGAAAAAGATTTAAAGACAATACAATTATTCGATGAAGATGGAAATGAAATAAACTTAAATGTGATAGCATTCTTTGATATGGTTAATCCAGAGACTGAAGAAAAAAGTGAATATGTTATAGTTCAAGAAGTTGGATATGAAGATGAAAATCCTTTTGCTTTAAAGGTAGTTAAAGATGAAGATAATGAAGATATGTTTGAATTAATTGATAACGAAGTTGAGTTAGCAGCTATAGAAGAAGCTTATAACACAATTTTCATGGATGAAGAATAAAAAAAGAAATGAGGTGTTAAATATGAGCACTGTTAATGTGGATATTGAATTATTAAAAGAAAATTTAAAACAAAAGGGATATAAGTTAACGCCTCAAAGAAGAGCTATTGTTGATATAATCATCGAAAAAGAAGGAGAACACTTAACCGCAGAAGAGATATATGATGAAGTAAAGAAAGTATGTCCTGATATTGGTTTAGCTACAGTGTACAGAACGGTTTCGCTGTTAGAGGAAATAGGTGTTATTTTTAAATTAGATTTAAATGATGGTTGCAGCAGATATGAATTAGTGCATAGTGAAGAACAACATAGACATCATCACTTAGTATGTAATGAGTGTAAGGCTGTATATGAAGTTCAAGATGATCTTCTAGATGAATTAGAAGCAAGAATTGAAGGTACATATGGATTTAAAATTTTAGACCATAGTGTTAAGTTCTTTGGAATTTGTGCTGAATGCTGTAAAAAACATAAGGGTGAAAGTGAAGAGTAGTATTTAAATAGGTATTACTTGTAATTACATAAAAGAGAAAAGAAGGAGGGGACATATGAAGAATGAAAAAGCTAAGGTTAAGATTATACCTTTAGGTGGAGTTAATGAAATTGGGAAAAATTTAACTGCAATTGAATACAAGAATGATATTGTTGTAATTGATTGTGGATTAAAATTCCCTGATGAAGATATGTTCGGAATTGACTTAGTTATACCTGATATAACATACCTTATAAAAAATAAAGAAAAAGTATCTGGAATTTTCTTGACACATGGTCATGAAGATCACATTGGTGCATTACCATATGTATTAAAACAATTAAATGTTCCGGTTTATGGGACAAAATTAACATTAGGAATTGTTGAAACTAAATTAAAGGAGCATGGTTTATTAAGTACTACTGAACTTGTTAGAGTAAAACCAAGAGATGTAATTAGATTAAACTCTGTTTCTGTTGAATTTATAAAGACAAACCACTCAATTGCAGATTCTGTTGCAATTGCTGTTCATACACCATTAGGAGTAGTACTTCATACTGGTGACTTTAAGGTGGATTATACACCTATAGATGGAGAACCTATGGATTTTGCAAGATTTGCTGAATTAGGTAAAAAAGGTGTTTTAGCAATGATGGCTGATTCAACTAATGTTGAAAAGCCAGGATATACAAAATCAGAAAAAATTGTTGGAGAAAGTTTAATAAGAATATTTGGAAAAACTAAGGGAAGAATAATTATTGCAACATTTGCTTCTAATATTCATAGAATCCAACAAATAATACAGGCTGCTTCAGTATATGGCAGAAAAGTTGCTGTATCAGGAAGAAGTATGGAAAATATAATGAATGTTGCTATTGAATTAGGATATATTGAGGTTGATGATAATACATTAGTATCAATTGACCAAATTAATAAATATAATAACGATCAAGTTGTTATCATTACTACTGGAAGTCAAGGTGAGCCAATGTCTGCATTGTCTAGAATGGCTGCATCTGAGCACAGAAAGGTAAATATAGTTGAAGGAGATACAATAATTATTTCAGCTACACCTATTCCAGGAAATGAAAAGCTTGTATCAAAAGTTGTAAATCAATTATTTAAAAAGGGAGCAGAAGTTATTTATGATTCTGCAGAAAACATACATGTCTCTGGGCATGCATGTCAAGAAGAATTAAAGCTAATGCAAACTTTAGTAAAACCAAGACATTTTATACCTGTTCATGGTGAATACAGACATTTAAAACAACATGGTGAATTAGCGATTAAATTAGGATTAGATTCTAAAAATGTAGTTATTCCTGAAGTTGGAGATATTATAGAAGTTACTAGAAATGGTATTAAGAAAAATGGAACTGTTATTTCAGGACAAATATTTGTAGATGGCCTTGGAGTTGGAGACGTTGGAAATATAGTATTAAGAGATAGAAAGCATTTATCTCAAGATGGTATATTAACAGTAGTAGTTACTTTATCTAAAGAAACTAAAACTATAGTTGCTGGTCCAGATATTATATCTAGAGGTTTCGTATATGTTAGGGAATCTGAAGGATTAATTGATGAGGCAAGAGAAATAGTTAGAAATACTTTACTTGATTGTGAAGAAAAGAGCATTACTGATTGGGCAACATTAAAGTCCAATGTTAGAGATGAGCTTAGAAGCTATCTTTATGACAAGACAAAGAGAAAACCAATGATTTTACCTATTATAATGGAAATTTAAGTCGTAGTTGACAAGTTGCTGAGAAAATAGTAGAATAATTGATGGATTTGGAAATTGGATACGAGTGTATCCAATTTTCTTTTTGGGTAAAATATTTATAGGTTTACAAAGCTAAAAATCTAAATCTTAAGTACATAGTTGATTATCTTATTTCATTACATAATTTGATATTAATTATTTAGAGATTTAGTAATTTGAACTTTCATTAACTTAGCAAACCAAAAGCGATATGAACTTTGAATGCTTAGTTAAAAAAGAAAGATAAGCCTTTAAAATAAAAGCGATGAATTTAAATTTTATATTTAAGTTCAGAATTAAAGTTAATGGAGGAAATTAAATGGAATTAATAACTAGAGACGACATTAGAAATATAGCTATTATAGCTCACGTTGACCATGGTAAGACAACATTAGTTGATGCCATGTTTAAAGAAAGTCACGTATTTAGATCAAATGAAAAAATGGATGAAAGAGTAATGGACTCTAACGATTTAGAAAAAGAAAGAGGAATTACTATTCTTTCTAAAAACACTGCTGTAATGTACAATGGGACAAAAATCAATATAGTTGATACACCAGGGCATGCTGACTTTGGTGGAGAAGTTGAACGTGTACTTAAAATGGTTGACTCAGTTTTACTTGTTGTTGATTCTTACGAAGGACCAATGCCTCAAACTAAGTTCGTTTTAAAGAAAGCTTTAGAATTAAAATTAAAGCCAATCGTTGTTATAAATAAAATAGATAAACCAAATGCTAGACCAGAAGAAGTTATTGATGAAGTGTTTGACTTATTCTTAGAATTAGGTGCTGATGATGAACAATTAGACTTCCCAATAATCTATGCTTCAGCTAGAGAAGGATTTGCTAGATATAATGTTGAAGATACAAATGATGGTATGGAACCATTATTTAAAACAATAATCGATCATGTTGAACCACCAAAGGGATACATCGATGGACCATTCCAAATGCTTGTTACAACTTTAGATAGTAATGCTTTCGTTGGAAAGATTGCTATAGGTAAGGTACATAGAGGAACAGTTAAAAAGAACCAAAATGTTACTTTAGTAAGACAAGATGGGACAAAATCTAATTACAAAATCACAGCTGTATTTGGATACAATGGATTAAAGAGAGAAGAAGTTGAAGAAGCAGGACTTGGAGATATAATAGCAGTAAGTGGTATTATGGATGCTAATATTGGTGAAACAATTGCAGATGCTTCAAATCCAGAAGCTTTACCATTCGTTGAAATTGATGAACCAACACTTAACATGAACTTCATGGTAAATGATTCACCATTTGCAGGTAAAGAAGGAGAATTCGTTACATCTAGACATTTAAGAGATAGATTAATGAAAGAATTAGAAACTAACGTAAGTTTAAGAGTTAGAGAAATAACTCCAGATTGCTTCGAAGTATCAGGAAGAGGAGAACTTCACTTATCAGTTCTTATAGAAACAATGAGAAGAGAAGGATTTGAATTACAAGTTTCTAAGCCATCTGTTATATTCAAAGAAGAAAATGGTAAGAAGTTAGAACCAATGGAATACTTAACAATAGACGTTCCAGAAGAATTCATGGGTGCTGTTATGGAAAAAATGGGACCAAGAAAAGCTGAAATGGTTAATATGACATCTGCTGTTAATGGATATACAAGATTAGAGTTTATTATTCCTGCTAGAGGGCTTATCGGATTCAGAAATGAATTCATGACAGATACAAAGGGTAATGGTATCATGAACCACGTATTTGAAGGATATGCACCATACAAGGGTGAAATCGAAGCTAGAAGCAGAGGATCAATAGTTTCATTTGAACAAGGTGAAGCAATTGCTTATGGATTATTCAATGCTCAAGAAAGAGGTAGATTATTCATAACTCCAGGTACACCAGTATACCAAGGAATGGTAGTAGGAGAATGTGCTAGAGCTGAAGATTTAGATATCAATGTTTGTAAAGGTAAGAAGTTAACAAATACAAGAGCTTCAGGTTCTGATGATGCTGTTAAATTAGTACCAGTTACAACATTAACTTTAGAGCAATCAATTGAATTCATAGGAAATGATGAATTAGTTGAAGTTACTCCAGAAAGCATAAGAATCAGAAAGAGATACTTAGATGCTGCTGAAAGAAAGAGAATGATAAGCAGAAGCAAAAAATAATTATGTAAATTGTTTAAAATTTGATAGAAAAGTATTATAATAGTGAATAGCTAAGTGTTTTAGCTATTCACTTTTAAATACAGGGGGTATTTATGAAGAAAAGAGTTAAAAATACCAACAAATTAAAAAGAAGAAGAAAAAAGAGAAAAAGAAATTCTAACATAATTATTGGTTTGATATTGATTATTATTTTATTTTTAGGAATTTTTAAATTTACATCTACAATAAATAAACCACTTAAAATTTCTAATGAAGAAGTAGTTTTAGTTGAAGAGGGAGATAGCTTTTATAGTATTGTCTCAAAATTAAAAAGTGAAAATAAAATAAAAAGTCCATTGATTATAAAAATATATGCAAAATTAACTGGGCTAAATTTAGAAGTTGTTCCTGGTAGTCATACATTAGAAAAGGGAATGTCAGTAAAAGAAATTGCAGAAACTTTAAAGGATGCAAGTAACGCAAATGCAATAACTGTTACTATTCCAGAAGGTTTCAATATTGAAGATATTGCTACAAGACTACAAGAGCAGGAAGTATGTACTTCAGATGAATTTTTAAATGCAGTAAAGAGTTATCCATTGCCATCATACGTAAAGGATAATCCAGATAAAAGATATAATTTAGAGGGATTTTTATTTCCAGATACATATAGCTTTGAGATTGGCGTTGAACCACAGTACATAATTGAAACAATGATAAAGAGATTTGAAGAAGTATTTAAAGAAATTACTGCTAGTGATACTATCACTGAAGAGGAAGTTGAAAAAGTAGTTAATGTTGCATCTATTATAGAAAAAGAAGCAAGAGTTGATGAAGATAGACCATTAATTGCATCTGTTATTTATAATAGATTAAAGCAAAATATGCCACTTCAAATTGATGCAACTGTAATTTATGCACATGGATATTATATTGAAAGTGTCAGAAATAGACATTTAGCAATTGAATCAAAGTACAATACATATTTATACAAAGGTTTACCTGTAGGCCCAATATGTAATCCAGGTGTAGAATCACTTAAAGCAGCATTAAATCCTGCAAGTACAGATTATTTATTTTATCTGCTAGCATCTGATGATGAACATTATTTTACAAATAATTATGATGATTTCTTAAAGAAAAAAGAAGAATTAGGATATTAACATATACGGAGGTTTAGTATGAGTGGAGTTACCTACGACTATATGGAAGAATATATTAGAGGATTAATTCCTGAAAGTGAAGGAAAACTAAAAGAGTTAGAAGACTTTGCTAAGGAAAATGGAGTGCCTATAGCTCAAAAAGAAACAATAAAGTTTTTAGAGTTCATGGTAAGCATGAAAAAGCCACTTAGAATTTTAGAGCTTGGTACTGCTATTGGATATTCTGCAATTATAATGTATGAAGCAGCAGGATGTAATCCTCATATAACTACCATAGAGAGAAGCGAAGAAATGATAAAATATGCAAAAGAAAATATAAAAGCATATGGTTTAGAAAATAATATTACTATAGAGGCAGGAGATTGTCTTGAAGTATTAGAAAGATTAGAAGAACCTTATGATTTAATTTTCATGGATGCAGGAAAAGGTCACTATAATCACTTTTTACCACATTGTTTAAGATTATTAAAAGATGATGGAATAATAATTGCTGATAATGTGTTATTTAGAGGAATGGTTGCAAGTGATGATTTAGTTAAAAGAAGGAAAATTACAATAGTTAAGAGAATGAGAACTTACTTAGATTTAGTATCACAAGATAAGGACTTAATTACTTCTGTAATTCCAATGGGAGATGGAATTGCTATAACTAGAAGGAGGTAAATAAATGAGAAAACCTGAAATATTAGCTCCAGCTGGTAATTTAGAAAAGCTAAAAATAGCTATAGATTTTGGAGCAGACGCAGTATATATTGGTGGAGGCAAATTAAATCTTAGAGCATTTTCAAATAATTTTTCAAATGAAGAAATGATTGAAGGTATTAAATATTGTCACGATAGAGGTAAGAAAATTTATGTAACATTAAATGTTTTTGCTAGAAATCATGATTTGCCTTCAGCAGGAGAATACATAAAAGGTCTTTATGATATAGGTGTAGATGCAGTTATAGTTGCAGACCCATCATTAATTGCTATATGTAAAGAAGTAGCACCAGAATTAGAAATACATTTAAGTACACAAGCAAATACTGTTAACTGGATGGCAACTAAATTCTGGTATGATTTAGGAGTTAAGAGAATAGTATTAGCTAGAGAATTAACTTTTAAAGAAATAAATGAAATAACTGAAAATATTCCAAAAGGATGCGATATTGAAGCGTTTATTCATGGTTCAATGTGTGTAGCTTACTCTGGAAGATGTTTAATATCAAATTATATGATTAAAAGAGATGCTAATAAGGGAATATGCGGTAATGTATGCAGATATAAATATCACTTAGTTGAAGAAACTAGACCAGGTGAATATTATCCTGTAATAGAAGACGATAATGGAACATATATAATGAACTCAAAAGATTTATGTATGATTCATTATATTCCTGAACTTGTTAAGAGTGGTATTTATTCTTTCAAGATTGAAGGAAGAATGAAGAGTGAATTCTATGTTGCTTCTGTAGTAAAAGCATATAGAGAAGCGTTAGATAGTTACTGGGAAAATCCAAGCAACTATAAGTTTAAAGATGAATGGATGGATATGCTTAGAAAAGTAAGTCATAGACCATATCATACAGGATTCTACTTAGGTATTAATGGTGAGCAAAACTATGATGACGCTGGCTATGTTAGAGATTACGAAATAGTTGGTATGGTTAAATCATATGATCCGGAAACAAAGACAGCAACAGTTCTTCAAAAGAATAGAGTATTCGAAGGTGAAGAAGTTGAAGTTTTAAGACCAGAAGTTCCATATTTTAAAATTAAACTAGAAGATATGTATGATTTAGATAAAGATAAGAAAACTGATGTTGCCAATAGAGCACATATGATGTTTACTGTAAAGGTTGATGTTCCTTTAAAGGTAAATGATATGCTAGTAAAAGCAAATAACGTTATTAACATAAACAACAACTAAGGAGGAAATGCAGTAATGTCTAAACCAATATTAATAGGAATTACTGGAGGAACAGGCTCTGGTAAAAGTACAATTGCTGATGCGTTATATTCTAATTTTTCAAATGATTGTATTGCAATGATACAACAAGATATGTATTATAAGGATCAAAGCCATTTATCAATGGAAGAAAGAGTTAAAACAAATTATGATCATCCTATGGCTTTTGATAATGATTTATTAGTAGAGCATTTAAAAGCTTTAATAAATGGAGAGTCTATAGAAAAACCAAGTTACGACTTTACTGTACATAATAGAGCAAAAGAAACTACAACAGTTGAAGCAAGAGATATAATTTTAGTTGAAGGTATATTAATTCTTGAAGATCCAAGAATAAGAGAACTTTTAGATATTAAAGTTTATGTTGATACAGATGCTGATATTAGAATTCTAAGAAGACTTGTAAGAGATATTAACGAAAGAGGAAGAACTGTTGAATCAGTTGTAGATCAATATCTTAATATTGTAAGACCAATGCACTTACAATTTACTGAGCCTTCAAAAAAATATGCAGATATAATTATTCCTGAAGGTGGACATAATTATGTTGCTATAGATTTATTAATGGCAAAAATCAGAGATATATTAAAGTAACTTGAATAAAACACCTTTTCTTAGGCTAGAATTTAGCTAAGGAGGTGTTTTTTTTGTATGGTTTTAAAATTAATAATAAAAAATCACTTGCAGTGGGGATAGTATTTTTTAGCATTTTTATTGCTTTAACTATAAGATTATTTTTTCTAATGATAAAGCCAACTAGTACAGTTCAAGGAGAACTTGAAAATCATCAAGTTGAATATACTAGTGATAAGAATTATAAGATTTTTGATACTAATGGAGAAAGTTTAATAAATTATAAAAATAAATATGTAATGGTTCTTGATACAAAGCCTTTTAAGTTAAACAATTATGAAGAAACATTACAAGATTTATTAGCTTTGAATTTTATTATGAAATCTGAAGATGAATCTTTTAATTTTTCTGATATTATGCAACAAAGTGGAAAAATTTATTATAATATCACTAAAGAAACATACGATAAAATAAATAAACTTAATGATATAAAGGGAATATATACTTATGTTTATGATGAATTAGATTTAAAAGAAAGTTGGAGAGTTGAGAATATTATAGCATCAATTGATAAAGATAATGTTGAAGAAGGATCTTTTGAAAGTGAAGTTGTTAGTATAATACAAGATAATAAGAGACCAACTACTGGGTTTTATTTAGATGATAAATCTATTTATAGAACTAATGAAACAAATTCAGGTGTAAATAATAAGAATATAAGACTTACAATAGATAGTTCAATGTCAGATAAAATTAGAGATGTTTTAAAAGATGATTCATTTAGTAATTTAGATAATGTTGGTGTTGTTTTATTAGAAGCAAATACGGGTAAAATAAGAGCAATGGTTCAAAAAGATGAATCAGAAGCTAATGTAAATTTAGGAATAGGTCAATTAGGATTTGAACCAGGATCTATATTTAAAATTTTAACTGAGGCTATTGCATTAAATGAAGGGTTGGTAAATGTAACTGATACTTTTACTTGTAATGGAAATATTTGCACGAATTCAGGAAAGTCTTATGCTCATGGAACTTTAACAGTTAATAAAGCATTTGAGGTATCTTGTAATGATATATTTGCAAAATTAGGTCAATTAATAGGATATGAAAATTTGTTAAAGTATACAACTAATTTAGGATTATATAACAAAGTACTAGGTTTAGCAGGTGAAAATAGAGAAGAGGCAGTAGGGGTAATGCCAAAGCTAACTGATGGAGTAAGCAATTTTGCTATTGGGCAATGTGTAACTGTAACTCCACTTCAAATTGCTGGTGCTGTTAATGCTATAGTTAATGATGGTATTTATATTAAGCCATCACTTATCGAAGCAATTGTAGATGATGATAATAATGTTATAGAAAATATTCAAAATGAAGAAAATAGGATATTTACATCAACAACATCAAAATTAGTTAAAAATAGTATGAGTAATGTTATAACAAATGGTACTGGTACTGCAGCTAAGGTAGATGGTATAATACAAGGTGGTAAGACAGGTACAGCTACAGGTGAAGGTGGTGCAACAACTCACGGTTGGTTTGCTGGTTATTTTGAACTTGACAATAAATTATATACATTAGTAATTGTTGCTCCAAATATAAATGGTGTAGATGAAAATGGAACAGAACTTGCTGGAGGAAATACAGCAGCACCAATATATAGAGAAATAATAAAAGCATTAATAAGTGAATAAAATTTGGGAATAAAATTAATTTGCAATCTTCAAGCAATATTTTTAGAAAATATCATATTATATAATAAGCACTACTAGGAGGAAGCTTAGTGATATTTTTTAGTAATATTTTGGAGTTGTTCTGTACGAATTTTTTCCTTACAGGATATATTTCAGGTAACAACACTTTTCCACAGCCTTTGGATGAAAAAGAAGAAGAAAAATATCTTGAACTATTAAAATCAGGTGATAAGAAGGCTAAAGGAGTATTGATAGAAAGAAACCTTAGGTTGGTTGCACATATTGTGAAAAAGTATCAAATACCGAATAAAGATATAGATGAACTTATATCAATCGGTACAGTAGGGTTAATTAAAGCAATTGATTCATTTGATGCATCAAAGGGAACAAGATTAGCTACATATGCATCTAGATGCATTGAAAATGAAATTTTAATGCTCTTTAGAAGTAGTAAAAAACAAAAAGGAGAAACATTTTTACATGATCCGATAGGCGTTGATAAAGAAGGTAATGAAATAAGTTTAATTGATGTTTTAAGTAGTGATAAAGATTCTGTGGTTGATAAAGTTGAAACCAATATACAAATAAAAGCTCTTTATTCTAAAATTAATACAGCGCTAAGTGAAAGGGAAGGAGAAATTATAAGGATGAGATATGGATTGGTAGATGGTAAATGCAAAACTCAAAGAGAAATAGCAAGTCTACTTGGGATATCAAGATCTTATGTTTCGCGGATAGAAAAGAAAGCTTTAAAGAAATTAAAGAAAGAACTTACAACAAAATGACAAAAAAGGTAAAAAGTTTACAATGTTAGTTGTAATTTTTGGATTATTTTACTAAACTATAAATAGAGATAAAAATATGATATACGATTAGAGATTAGATTAGGGAGAAAATAATATGTATGTATTACAAGAACTTTTAAGAAAAACGATAGAAATGAAGGCATCAGATTTACATTTAACTGTTGGGTTGCCACCAACTATAAGATACAATGGAAAACTTATCCACTTAGGAGATGAGAAATTATTACCAAATGATGTTGAAGAGTTTTCTAAAGAAATATTGCAAGAAAAATATGAGGAATATTTAAGTATTGGAGAGTTTGATACATCTTATTCTGCACAAGGAATCGGAAGATTTAGAGTAAATGTTTTTAAACAAAGAAATAGTGATGCTATAGCAATAAGAGTTATTGCACTAAAAATACCAACATTAGATGAATTAAAGCATCCAGCAGTTCTTAAAGATATTGTAACTAAAAAAAGAGGGCTTGTTTTAGTTACAGGACCTACAGGTAGTGGTAAAAGTACAACATTAGCAGCTATGATCAATGAAATAAATAATACAAGACAAGCACATATAATAACTTTAGAAGATCCTATAGAATACTTACACAAGCATAATAACTGCATCGTTAATCAAAGAGAAATTGGTAAGGATAGTAAGAGTTACGGAAATGCATTAAAAGCTATATTAAGAGAAGATCCAGATGTGATTTTAGTTGGAGAAATGAGAGATTTAGAAACTATATCAATTGCAATTACAGCTGCTGAAACTGGACATTTAGTATTTTCTACATTACACACAATTGGAGCAGCAAAAACTATAGATAGAATAATAGATGTATTCCCACCACATCAACAACAACAAGTTAAGATACAATTATCATCAGTATTACAAGCAGTTGTATCTCAACAACTATTACCTAATATTGAAGGCAATGGTCGTGTTGCAGCTTTAGAAGTAATGGTGAGTACTCCAGGAATACAAAACTTAATTAGAGAAGGTAAAACACATCAAATTGAATCAGCTGTTCAAACAGGTAATAAATATGGTATGAAAACTATGGATATGGCTATAGCTGAGTTATATAAAAAGGGTGTTATATCAATGGACACAGCAATGACATATGCAGTAGATAGAGAAACTTTAAAAAGATTAATGATTTTATAAAAATTTAAGGGCGTAAGAAATTACGTCCTTTTGTTATAAGTAAATTCAAACTTTAAGTTTAATAAATTAAATTTATTAAAATGAAGGGGATTTTAGAGTTTTCATAAATAAAATCCAATTATAATTTAGTGAATGAAAGTAGCTTATAAGAATAAATGTGAATATATATTTTCAATAAAAATAAAAAAATGTTAAAAGTTAGAGGAATTTTTAAAGTTTTGTTGAATATATTATATGATGAATTAAAATATAGTATTTTAAAATTAGCAATTATTATTATATAGAATAAAGATATAGAAGTAAATTATAGTACATTATAGGATAAAAGCAACATTTTTTGATCATTTTTTTATGAAATCTAAAAAAATCATTACAATTTTCTTCAATAGTTAGCATTTTACTATTGTTAACATATATGTAATGATGTAAAATTAGAGTACGGAATAATTTATGTTTAATACTATAATTAAGCTAATTAAGAAGAACTAATAAAGTAATATTATGAAAGTATTTTAATTACTAATAGAGAGAGTTTTAAGGAGGAGTTATTTTGTTAGATTTCGAGTTAGATATGCAGGAATTAACTAATATAAAGGTAATTGGATGCGGTGGTGGCGGTGGTAACGCCGTTAATAGAATGATCATTGAGGGGTTAAGAAATGTTGAGTTTATAGTTGTTAATACTGATAAACAAGCATTATTGCTTTCACAAGCTAATACAAAGATTCAAATAGGTGAAAAACTTACAAAAGGTCTTGGAGCTGGAGCAAATCCTGAAATCGGGAAAAAAGCTGCAGAAGAAAGTAGAGAAGAAATAGCAGAAGCAATAAAAGGTGCTAACATGGTATTCATTACTGCTGGTATGGGCGGAGGAACTGGTACAGGTGCTGCTCCAGTAGTTGCAGAAATTGCAAAATCTATGAATATTTTAACTGTTGGTGTTGTTACTAAACCTTTCCCATTTGAAGGAAAGAGAAGAATGAGACATGCTGAAATGGGATTAGAAAATTTAAAGCAACATGTTGATACATTAGTTATAATACCAAATGAAAAACTTCTTGCTATGGCAGATAAGAAAACAACATTATTAGATTCATTTAAATTAGCAGATGGTGTGTTAAGACAAGGGGTACAAGCTATTTCTGACCTTATTACTATACCAGGGGTAGTTAATGCCGACTTTGCTGATATTGAAACAGTAATGAAGGATAAAGGGTTAGCACACATGGGTGTTGGCTATGGAAAAGGCGATAATAAAGCACAAGATGCTGTTAGACAAGCAATTTCATCTCCTTTATTAGAAACTTCAATAGATGGAGCTACTGGAGTTATAATAAACTTTACTGGTGGAGTTGACTTAGGAGCAATTGAAGTTTATGAAGCTGCAGAAATAGTAAGAGAAGCAGCTGATATAGATGCTAATATCATCTTTGGTGCAGTTATAGATGAAACTTTAAATGATGAAATAAGATTAACAGTTATTGCAACAGGATTTGAAGAAGATAATGGTAAAGTAACTACTTCAGCACCTGAAGCAAAAATTGACCCAAAGCCTGTAGCAGAAACTATTAAGAAAGAAGAAGAACCTATTAAGGCAACTCATAATGATCCATTATTAGATTTAGATAGAGAAAGCGTTAATATACCAAGCTTCTTAAGATCAAGAAAGTAAAATTTAATAATTATAATATAAAATAAATAGAAATTGTAATAATTACAATTTCTATTTATTTTTTTGTTTTTAATTAAGGGTATAATTATATTATAAAAGTGATTAAAAATGAAATAAAAGATTTAATATTATATATAAGAATAATTGGGAAAAATATGTAAAAAAACTGTGTTTAAAAAATAAATTTACCTCCGTTAAAATGACAAAAAAAATTTAGAGATAAGGCTATAATTTATATATTGAGGTGATAGAAATATGGAAGTATATATTGATATTTATATATTTGAAAATATAGTAATCAATTTATTCTTGCTATTACTTACTTTCAAATTATTAAGGTTTAGTTTTAATAAGAAGAATATATGCATTGCAGCGGTTTTAGGAGGCTTATACGGGTTAGTTATTTTTTGTAATGTAAATTTATTAAATTCCATAGCATTTAAATTATTGATACCTGCAATTATGATATATATTTCTTTAGAAAGTAAAAAATTTAAATATGTATTAAAATCGATATTGGTCTTTTTTATGTTAGCTTTTATGCTAGGAGGAATATGCTTTGGAGCTTTACAAATGCAAAACACATATATGATTGGACAGGCGTTTGTAGTTGAAAACAATTCAATAAAATATATAGTGTTATCTGTGGCGATTGTATTTATTTTTATAAATAGAATTGTTGATTTACTTAAAGATAGAGCCTTAGTTAAAAATTTCTTATATGATATATATATTACCGAAGGAACAAGAACAGTACTAGTAAAAGGATTTTTAGATACAGGAAATGAATTAAGAGAGCCGGTAACAAATTTACCATGTGTTATTGTTGAGAATAACTATTTTAATCAATTTGATATTCCAGATGATAAAAAATTTATTATTAAATATGATACTATAAACGAAGTTGGAGAAGTTAAAGGTTTTAAAGGGAATATAATGATAAAAAATGAAGATAGTAATAGCTGGACAAGGGTTGATGCAATAGTATGCGGATGTGAGAGAAAGTTGAGCAAAGAAGATGAGTTCCAAGCTTTGTTATCAAGGGGTATAGTATAAGGAGGATATATGGGAAAATTAATTTTATTATTAAATAAGTTTTTATCTAAATTTAATATTTTCAGAAAAAGAGTAGATTATATAGGTGGAAATGATGCACTTCCACCACCACTAAAAAAGGATGAAGAAGAACAGTTAGTTGGAAAATTAGCAAGTGGTGATGAGGAAGTAAGAAATACTCTTATAGAAAGAAACTTAAGATTAGTAGTTTATATTGCAAGAAAATTTGAAAATACAGGAGTTGGAGTAGAGGACTTAATTTCTGTTGGAACAATAGGTCTTATAAAGGCAGTTAATACATTTAATCCTGAAAAGAAAATCAAATTAGCAACCTATGCATCAAGATGTATTGAAAACGAAATTTTAATGTATTTAAGAAGAAATACAAAAGTTAAGGCAGAAGTATCATTTTATGAGCCTTTAAATATAGATTGGGATGGAAATGAATTATTGCTATCAGATATATTAGGTACTGAAAATGATACAGTATACAATTTAATTGAAGACGAAGTTGACAAGCAATTATTATTTTTAGCATTAAAAAATTTAAATGAAAGAGAAAAAGAAATTGTGAAGTTAAGATTTGGTCTTTCAGGCAATACGGAAAAGACTCAAAAAGAAGTGGCAGATATGCTTGGTATATCTCAATCTTATATTTCAAGATTAGAAAAGAAAATAATAAATAGATTAAAGAAAGAAATAAATAAAATGATTTAAGGTTGTCTTTAGTATAAAACAATCCTCTAACGGAAATAATTTTAAATGCAGTATGTTATTACTTCTGAAGGAGTGATTGACTTTGATTATCAACAAAGTTGAAATTTGTGGGGTAAATACTTCCAAATTACCAGTACTAAAGGAAAAGGAAAAAAGAGAACTCCTATTAAAGATGAGAAACGGAGATACACAAGCAAGAGAAACTTTTATTAAGGGTAATTTAAGATTAGTTCTAAGTGTTATTCAAAGATTTAATAATAGAGGAGAAAATGTAGATGATTTATTTCAAGTTGGCTGCATTGGATTAATGAAATCAATAGACAATTTTGATTTATCTCAAAATGTAAAATTTTCTACATATGCTGTACCGATGATAATAGGAGAAATAAGAAGGTATTTGAGAGATAATAATTCTATTAGGGTAAGTAGATCTTTAAGGGATGTAGCTTATAAAGCTTTATTAGTAAGAGATAAATTGATAAAGGATAATAATAAGGAGCCAACAGTGTCCCAAATAGCAAAAGAATTAAATATACCTAGAGAAGAGGTTGTTTTTGCTTTAGATGCAATTCAAGATCCAGTTTCATTATTTGAGCCAATATATCATGATGGAGGAGATGCCATTTATGTAATGGATCAAATTAGTGATTCTAAGAATAGCGATGATAGTTGGCTAGAGAATATTTCAATCAAAGAAGCTATGAAAAAATTAAATGACAGAGAAAAATTAATTTTAACATTAAGATTTTTTAATGGAAGAACACAAATGGAAGTTGCAGATGAGATTGGAATTTCACAAGCGCAAGTTTCAAGATTAGAAAAAACAGCATTAAAGCATATGAGGAAGTATGTATAGGACTCTTTGAGTCCTATTTTTTTTGCTAAAAAGATGATATAATCTAAGATTATGAGGGGTGGACAAGTATTGATATTTTAAATACTTCTTAAGGTATAAACAAAGTATAAATAATTTAATAAAATGAAAGGTCACATCATATATATAAATATGGTAAAAGAAAATACATATTTAAGGTGGAGGAGATAATTATGGAGAGTGACTTAATTTTATATTCTGTAAATGCTATAAGAAGTATGGAGGTAGTTGATATATCAACAGGAAGTAAGCTTGGTTATATTAGAGATTTTAAAGTAGATTTAGAAACTAATAAAATAGTATCAATATTTTTACCTTCTAACAGTAATAAAGGTTGGTTTTCTAAAGAGGATGATATAGAGATACCATGGGAAAAAATAGTTAAAGTGGGAGTTGACGTAATAATTGTAGATGCAACAGGTATAGAAATCAATCAAGATGAAAATAAAATATAGTATTAATTACAAAAAAAATGTATAATACAAATATAACTATAAGGGAAAGGCGTGATTTGTTTGAAGTGTCCTTTTTGTTTTTATGATGAAAGTAAAGTTGTAGATTCTAGATCAACTGATGATAACACAACAATAAGAAGAAGAAGGGAATGTAGTAGTTGTGGCAGAAGATACACAACTTATGAAAAAATTGAAGATATTCCGATTTTAGTTGTTAAAAGAGATTCTACAAGAGAAAACTTTAATAGAGAAAAAATAGTAAATGGACTTATTATTGCATGTCAAAAGAGACCTATATCTAGAAAGCAAATTGAAGAATTAGCAGAAGATATTGAAAAGAATATTTCTAATAATATGTTAACTGAAGTTGAATCAAGTGTAATTGGTGAAATGGTAATGGATAGGTTAAAAAATCTTGATGAGGTTTCATATGTAAGATTTGCATCTGTATATAGGGAATTTAAGGATATAACTACATTTATTGAAGAGATAAATGTATTAAGAACAAATAATAAATAAAATGGGCTACCTATGGGTAGTCTTTTTTATAGATATAATAAATCAATCAAGGCAAATTACCTTGTTATTTAAGATTAGATAAGGATTTAATATGCAATAATGATTATATATTCAAAAATATAAATCATAGAATTTTATTTCAAAGTTAAAATCATGTTAAAAGTTATATAGATTAATTGGTAAATGGATATCTAAAATGTTAAAATACACATATAGAAATATAGAGGTGGATTATGAATTATTTAAATGTTAATGATTTTAAGGTTTTTAAAGATTTTTGGGTTTTAGAAGGCGAAAAGATTAATTTAGTATTTTCTAATGCAGAAATGAATAGAAGCTTTAACAGACATACTGAAGAGGGAATAAATAACCTTTTATCATTAAAGGAAGACTTTAATGTTAATGAAGTGCAGTATATAAGACAAATACATAGTGACAAGGTTTTTGTTTATAAAGGTAATGACGAAGAATTTATTGAAAATGAAGGCGATGGAATAATAACAAATGAAAAGTCTGTTATAGTTGGTGCATTTACAGCTGATTGTGTACCAGTACTATTAGTGGATGAAGTAAAGTGTGTAGTTGGGGCTGTTCATAGTGGTTGGAAGGGAACATTTAATGACATAAGCAAGAAGGCTGTAGAAAAAATGATTAAAGAATATGGTTCAAATGTTGAAGATATAAGAGCATATATTGGACCACATATAAGACAATGCTGCTATGAAGTATCTGAAGAACTAAAAGAAAAATTTATTGAAAAATTTAATATGATTCCTGAAGAAAATCTTTTTAATGGAAGAAATTTAAGCATGGAGCTTTGTATAGAAAGTGATTTAAAAACTATTGGATTAAAAGATGAAAATATATATTCATTAAAACTTTGTACACATTGTGAAAAAGAAAGTAAATTATTTTCTTATAGAGCTAGTAATGGTACTTACGGAAGGTTATTTTCATTTATTTATATTAAATAAAATTTTGGGGTGATAGAAAATGGCAAATGAAAAAATATTAGTGGTAGATGATGAAGAACATATTTTAGAACTTATAAGCTTTAATTTAACTAATAATGGATATAAAGTAATTAAAGCTAATAATGGAATTGATGCAGTAAGGCTAGCAATTGAAGAAAAGCCAAAGTTAATTTTATTAGATTTAATGATTCCTGGTAAAGATGGATATGATGTTTGCAGGGAAGTTAGAAGTAATAGTGAAATAAGAAATATTCCAATAATAATGCTTACTGCTAAAAGTGAGGAACTTGATAAAATATTAGGATTAGAATTAGGTGCAGATGATTATATCACTAAACCATTTTCTGTAAGAGAATTGCTTGCAAGGGTAAAAGCTGTGTTAAGAAGATTTTCAGTGGTTGAACCAGAAAGTAGTGTTTTGGTATTTGGAAATCTAAAAGCTGATTTTGAAAAAAGAGAAATACATGTTAAAGATAAAAAACTTGATTTAACACTTAAAGAATTTGAACTTCTTGAAATTTTAATTAGGAATAAAGGAAAAATACTAACTAGAGATACCTTACTTGATAAGATATGGGGATATGAATACATAGGAGAAACGAGAACAGTAGATGTTCATATAAGATATTTAAGAAAAAAAGTTGAAGAGGATGATAAAAATCCTAAGCTAATCGAAACTATAAGAGGAGTGGGATATAGATTTAATCCCAATTGTTAAAACATGAAAAAAAGAATTATAACATCAGTAATTATTACTGTAATTTTTGCTTTAATAATTGTAACTAGCTCGTTTATAGCATTAGTTAATATTAGTACAATAAATGATGCAAAAGAAACTCTAGCACTATATAATTCGATTTTAGCAAAGGAAGAAACTTTTAGTGAGGTAGATTTATCTTTATATAAATTTAAAGGAAATTTAGTGCGTTTTACTGTTATAAATAAAGATGGTGATGTAACGTTTGATAATGAAGTTAGTGGCCTTGATAATCATAATAATAGGCAAGAAATTATAGATGCTTTTGAAAATGGGACTGGCAGTAGTGTGAGATATAGTGAGAGTTTAGGAACTAATCTTGTTTATTATGCAACTAAAATTGATGACAATACGGTACTAAGAAGTTCAGTGTCAATAAGTGCAATTAAGGTATTTACATCAGGAGCTTTAAAGTATTATATTGCAATAGTAATTGCTGTGTTTATATTATCTTTAATATTTGCAATAAAACTTGTAAGAATAATAGTATACCCTATTAAAGAACTTGAAAAAGTTACAACGAAAATAGCAAATGGAAATTTAAATAAAAGAGCAATTGTTTATAATTATGATGAAATTGGGTTTTTAGCACAAACTTTTAACAATATGGCAGATCAGCTTGAAATAAAAATAAAGGATTCTTTAGATAAACAAAATAAACTTGAAGCTATTTTAGAAAGTATGGAAAGTGGCGTAATTGCTATTGATAATAATGAAAAAATAATTTTGATAAATCCATATTCTAAAAAGTTATTTGCTCTAAAGGAAGATATTATAGGAAAAAATTTATCAGATTGTATTATAGATTATGATTTAATAAACTTTATTAGAGAAATGCCTGAAATAGGTGCAAGAGAAATTAAATTATTTCATCCAGTGGAAAGAGAGTTAAGGGTTAAAAAGGCGCCAATTATTAGTGGTTCAAAAAATACAATGGGAGTTGTAATTTCTGTACTTGATATTACTGATATTAAAAGATTAGAAAACATGAGAAGTGAATTTGTAGCAAATGTTTCACATGAATTAAAAACTCCATTAACTTCAATAAAGGGATTTTCAGAAACGTTAAGATATGTAGAGGATAATGAAACTAAAAATAAGTTTTTAGATATTATTGATAAGGAATCGGAAAGATTAACTAATTTAATAAATGATATTTTAGTGTTATCTAACATAGAAAATCTTCATAAAATGGATCATGAATGTTTTAAACCAGGAGAAGTGGTTGAAAATGTTTTAGAAATAGTAAAAAGTCAAGCCTTAAAGAAAAATATATCTATTGAGTATAAAGATGAATTTAATAATAAAATCATAGGTAGTAAAGATAAATTTCATCAGTTAGCACTTAACTTAATTGAAAATTCAATAAAATATTCTAATGATGGGGCAATTGTTAAAATTAATTTAACTTTAGAGGGTGAATATTTTATATTTAAGGTCAGTGATAATGGTATAGGAATTCCTAAAAATGATATTCCAAGAATATTTGAAAGATTTTATAGAGTGGATAAATCTAGGTCTACAAGGGGAACTGGGCTTGGATTAGCTATAGTTAAGCATATTGTAAAATTGTTTAATGGAGATATAAGTGTAGAATCAGAACTTGGAGTAGGAAGTACATTTACTGTTAAAATTAAAAAATAATTATTATAAAAAATAATAAAAATGCAAATAAAGATAATGTAGTGAAATATTTTTATATTTCCTGCTTATCTTTATTTTTTTTATTATTACAGAATAAGACAAAAATATACCAGTTTAACATTCTCTTAACATTTCTCTAACCCTATTTAACATTTTAGTAATATTAGTTTAACTTTAGAGGAATAATATTATTTGTGTAAGGTATATGAATAAAAAATTCATTTATGAAAGTGGAGGAATAAAAATGAGAAGTAAAAAATTGAAATTAATGGTAGGGGCATTATTAGTTACTATGGTTGGAGCTACATTTGTAGGATGTGGATCTAATGAATCAGCAGAAGGAGATAAAGCTGGTTCTGGAGCAGTAACTATTTCAATTTCAGGTTCAACTTCAGTAGGTCCATTAATGGAAAAAGTTCAAGAAATTTATGAAGAAGAAAATAGTAATGTTACATTAGAAATACAACAAAATGGTTCTGGAGCAGGAATTAAAGATGTTATTGGAGGAGTTTCAGAAATTGGAATGTCTTCAAGAGAATTAAAGGATGAAGAAAAAGGTTCAGTAGAGGGAACTACTATAGCATATGATGGAATTGCTTTATTAGTAAATCCAAATAATACTGTTAAAAACATATCTTTAGAAGATGTTAAAAAGATATATACTGGTGAAATAACAAATTGGAAAGACTTAGGTGGAGAAGATGCACCAATCGTAGTTGTTTCAAGAGAAGAAGGTTCAGGAACTAGAGATGCATTCCAAGAAATTGTTGGATATGAATCAGAAGAATTAACAAAAGATGCATCAATCTCAGATGGTAGCGGAGCTGTTAAAACTACAGTAGCTGGAAATAAAAATGCAATTGGATTTGCTTCTTTTGAATATATTGATGATACAGTTTCAGCTTTAAGTGTTAATGATGTTGAGCCAACAGCTGAAAATGTTAAAGCTGGAGATTATAAAATTTCTAGACCGTTCTTATTAGTAACTTCAAAAGATACTTTAACTGACGAAGGACAAAAATTAATTGACTTTGTATTAAGTTCAGAAGGTCAACAAATAGTAAAAGATAACAAATTAATAACTATAGAATAACAAAAATATATTGTAAAAATGCCTCTCATGAAGAGGTGTTTTTACAACATGAATCAATATTAGTGTGTTATTACCATTAGGAGGACTAAAATGGTAGAGGAAAATAAAAAAAATAAAAGTAAATACATCGTAGATAAAGTTACAAGAGCAATATTTTTAATATGTGCACTTATAGCGGTTGTAAGTTTAGTTTTAATAATAGGATTTGTATTTTATAAAGGATTAAGACCATTTTTTGCAGAAGGTAAATCATTTATTCAATTTATTTTTGGTACTGAATGGTATCCAACATCAGAAAATCAAAAGTATGGTATATTACCAATGATAATTGCATCTATTTATGGTACGATAGGGGCTTTAATAATAGGAGTGCCAATAGGCTTGTTAACAGCAATATTTATTTCAGAAGTAGCACCAAAAGGTGTATCAAAAATTATTATTCCGGCAGTTGAACTTTTAGCTGGAATTCCATCTGTATTATACGGATTATTTGGTTTGGCAGTAATTGTTCCATGGATACAGAATACCTTTAATTTACCACAAGGACAAAGTTTATTAGCAGTAATTATAGTTTTAGCAGTTATGATGCTTCCAACAATAATTTCAGTTTCTACTACTGCAATAAAGGCTGTTCCAAAAAGTTATAAAGAAGGATCTCTTGCGCTTGGAGCTTCACATATAGAAACAACATTCAAAGTTGTTGTACCTGCAGCAAAGTCAGGTATACTTGCAGCAATAGTTTTAGGTTGCGGTAGAGCAATTGGGGAAACAATGGCTATTATATTAGTTGGAGGAAATTCAGTTCAAATACCTACATCTATTTTTGATAAGGTTAGACCTCTTACAAGTAATATAGCCTTAGAAATGGGATATGCAACTCAATCACACCAAGAGTTATTATTTGCTACAGGTGTTGTATTATTTGCATTCATATTAATATTAAATTTAGTTATTTCTAAACTTTCTAATAAGGAAGGTAAGTAAAAATGAGAAAATTTAAAGAAAATATCTTAAAGATATTATTATATTTATCAGCATTAATAACTGTTGGGATTTTAGTATTTATAATAGGATTTATATTTTTAAAAGGATATAAACTTATAAACTTTAATTATTTATTTGGTGAATATAAACCATCAGGTGGTGGTGGAATTAAACCATTTATAATTTCAACTTTATATACTATTGGATTATCATTAGTTATTGCTACACCAATAGGTGTATTAGCAGCAGTTTATTTACAAGAATATGCTAAGCAAGGAAGATTAGTTAGAATAATTAGATATTCAACTGAAGCTCTTGCAGGTATACCGTCAATCGTATATGGATTATTTGGTGCAGCATTTTTTGTAACAACATTAAAGTTTGGGTATTCGCTTATAGCAGGATCTTTAACTCTTGCAATAATAATTTTACCAGTAATTATTCGTACAACAGAAGAAGCTTTAAAGGTAGTTCCTCCATCATATAGGGAAGCATCACTTGGACTTGGAGCAACAAGATTTCAAACTTTATACAAAGTTATACTTCCAAGTGCAATCCCAGGTATTCTTTCAGGGGTAATACTATCAATGGGGCGTGTAATTGGAGAATCAGCAGCACTTTTCTTAACAGCAGGTACAGTTTATAAAATACCTACAAGTATAATGTCAAGTGGTAGAACTTTAACAGTTCATGCATTCCTTGAAACTAAGGAAAAAGGTGATATTGCATCAGCAGCTGCTGCTGGAATAGTTTTAATTGTAATGATTTTTATTTTAAATCTTTTAGCTAAGTTTGTTAGCAAGAAATTTAATAAAGCAAATTATTAATATTTAATTTTAAGTATAGTGAAGTAATGAATAGTTTTTAATTATGATATGAAACTATTTTAATGAAAGAAAATCATAAGATTTTGAGGTGTAAATATGTCAAATATAATTAAGCCTGAGATTCAGGTTAAAAATTTAGAACTGTTTTATGGTGATAATAAAGCATTAAAAAATATAAATTTAGATATAGAATCGAAAAAGGTTACAGCATTAATAGGTCCTTCAGGATGTGGTAAATCAACATTTTTAAGAACTTTAAATAGAATGAATGATTTAATTGAAGGTGTAAAGATTAACGGTCAAATATTAATTGATGGAAAAGATATATATAAGGAATATGATGAAATAGATTTAAGAAAAAAGGTTGGTATGGTATTCCAAAAGCCAAATCCATTTCCTATGTCTATTTATGATAATATAGCTTATGGTCCAAGAATCCATGGAATTAAAGATAAAAAGAAATTAGATGAAATAGTAGAAACAAGTTTAAGAGGTGCAGCTCTTTTTGATGAAGTTAAAGATAGATTAAAAAAATCTGCTTTAGGCCTTTCTGGTGGGCAACAACAAAGATTATGTATTGCTAGGACTATAGCGGTTTCACCAGAAATAATATTAATGGATGAGCCTACATCAGCATTAGATCCTATTTCAACTAATAAAATGGAAGAACTTATGGATCAATTAAAAAAACAATATACTGTAGTAATTGTTACTCATAATATGCAACAAGCAGGAAGAATTGCTGATAAAACTGCATTTTTCTTATCAGGTGAAGTAATTGAATATGGTAAGACAGAAGATATATTCTACAGACCAAAGGATAAGAGAACAGAGGATTATATCACAGGAAGATTCGGATAAAATTTAAATTGGATAAAGTTAAGTATTGCTAAGTATATATTAAAATTTAAATATAAATATGATTTCAATGCAATTAAGTGAGTAGGGAGTGAGATAATGACAAGAAATCTTTTAGATAAAAGAATGAAACTTCTAAAGTCTGAGCTTGCTGAAATGGGAAGTTTAGTAGAAAAGCAAATATATAATAGTATAGAAGCTTTTAAAAATAAAGATATGGTCCTTGCAAAGCAAGTAATGGATAATGATGATAAGGTTGATGAATTAAATAGAAAAATTGAAGAGCAATGCTTAAAGCTTATGGCTATGGAATCTCCTGTAGCAACTGATTTAAGAAAGATATTTACTACTTCAAAGATAGTTACAGATTTAGAAAGAATGGCTGATTATGCAGTTGATATTTGTAAAATAGCTCAAAGAGTAGAACTTGATGTACTAGGTGAAGAATGCGAACCAATTTGGCAAATGGTTGATATTTTAAGAAAAATGATTAAAAAATCAATAGAAGCATTTGTTGCAAATGATGTAGAAGCTGCTTATGAAATTTGCAAAATGGATGATGAAGTTGATATTTTATATCGTGGATTATTCAATGATATGCTAAAGAAGATGGCAAAAGATGAATCAATCATAAATAAAGGAGCACAAATGTTATTTGCATCTAAGTACCTAGAGAGAGTTGGAGACCATGTTACAAATATTTGTGAATGGATAATTTTTTCGTCAAAAGGTGATTATGTAGACTTAAATGAGTAATAATAAAGAATATGGGGGAAACCTATATTCTTTTTTTGTTAGTTGACAAAAATAAAAATATTAGGTTAATATATCATAGAGATGGTAGGTAATTATAGGAGTGGACATTATGAAAAATGTAATAACAAGTGTAATGCCTGATAGTATTGCTGAAGAAGTCGGCATTGAGGAAAATGATATTTTATTATCAGTAAATGGAGAAAAGATAGTTGATATTATAGACTACAGGTTTTTAACGAACGATGAAGAAATAGTTTTAGAAATACAAAAACCAAATGGAGAGATCTGGGATTACGAAATAGAAAAAGACTATGGCGAAGAATTAGGTCTAGAATTTGGTGGCGGTATTATGGATAAGGCAAAAAGATGCAGTAATAAATGTATGTTTTGCTTTATAGATCAAAATCCTAAAGGTATGAGAGAAAGCTTATATTTTAAAGATGATGATTCGCGTCTTTCTTTCCTTCAAGGTAACTTTGTTACTTTAACTAATATGAAAGAGGAAGATATAGATAGAATTATTAAATATAGAATAAGCCCTATAAATATTTCAGTGCATACAACAAATCCAGAACTAAGAGTAAAAATGCTTGGGAATAGATTTGCAGGATCTGTTTATGATAGAATAAAAAGACTAGCAGAGGCTGGAATTGAAATGCATTGTCAAATAGTTCTTATACCAGAAGTAAATAATGGTGAAGAACTTAAGAGGACTATTACTGAATTATATGAACTATATCCTTCAGTTGCCAATGTTGCAGTAGTACCTATAGGAGTTACGAAGTATAGAGAAGGATTAGTTAAAGTAAAAACATTTAACGAAGAAACTTCAAGAAAAGAATTAGAAATGATTATGGAATTCCAAAAAAGATTTATGGAAGAAATAAATGATCCATTTGTAAGATTTTCTGATGAGTTTTATTTAGTTGCAGGCATAGATGTGCCTGAAGAAGATTTTTATAACGGATATGAGCAAATAGAAGATGGAATTGGAATGATTAGATGTTTCAGAGAAGCCATAAATTATACTGCTCAAGATTTAAATAAAAATATAAAAGGAACTTTTTCAGTACCAACAGGTAAACTTGCTTATGAAGAAGTAAAAAGTGGAATGAAAAAGTTAATGGACGTTAACCCTAATATTAAGATAGATACATATAAAATTATTAATAATTTCTTTGGTGAAACAATAACTGTTGCAGGACTTCTTACTGGAACTGATATTATTGGGCAATTAAAAGGAAAAATTAATAGTGAGTACTTAATCATGCCAAACAACATGTTTAGAAAAGGATATGAATTAGGCCCAGCTGAATATATCATGCTAGATGATACAAGAGTAGAAGATATAGAAAGAGAGTTAGGGGTTAAGGTTCTTGTATGTGATCATACAGGAGAAGATATAGTAAGCATAATAAACGATGCGTGTCAGGAGGAAATAAAATAATGGCAAAACCAATAGTTGCTATAGTTGGAAGACCTAATGTAGGTAAGTCTACATTATTCAATAAATTAGCAGGAAAAAGAATTTCAATAGTTCAAGATACACCAGGTGTAACAAGAGATAGAGTATATGCAGAGGCTGAATGGCTTAATCATACTTTCACAATGATTGATACTGGTGGTATAGAACCAGAAAACCAAGATATAATAGTTAAACAAATGAGAAGACAAGCAAATATTGCTATAGAAACTGCGGACGTAATAATGTTTGTAGTTGATGGTAAAGAAGGAATGACTGCTGCTGATAATGAAGTTGCAACAATGCTAAGAAAGTCTAAGAAGCCAGTAGTTTTAGTTGTTAATAAAATTGATAACTTAAAAGATGAAGAAAATGCTTGGGAATTCTACAATTTAGGTATTGGAGATCCAGTAGCTGTATCTGCAGGACAAGGAAAAGGACTTGGAGATATGCTTGATATGGTAGTTGAGCATTTTGATTCAATTGCTGCAAAAGAAGAAGAAGAAGATGACATAAAGATTGCTATGATAGGTAAACCTAATGTAGGAAAATCATCTTTAATAAACAGATTATTAGGAGAAGATAGATTAATAGTATCTGATATAGCAGGTACTACAAGAGATGCTATCGATAGTAAGATTGAATGTGAATTTGGTAAATTTACATTAATTGATACTGCTGGTCTTAGAAGAAAGAGCAAAGTTAAAGAAGAAATCGAAAGATATTCTGTAATTAGAACACTTGCCGCTGTTGAAAGAGCTGATGTATGTATTTTAATGATAGATGCTACAGAAGGTGTTACTGAGCAAGATGAAAAGATAGTAGGCTTTGCACATGAATTAAATAAGGCTATAATGGTTATAGTAAACAAATGGGATCTTATTGAAAAAGACGATAAGACTATGGATAACTATAAAAAAGACTTACAAAGCAAGCTTAAATTTATAAAATATGCTAAGTTCTTATTTATATCAGCATTAACTGGCCAAAGAGCACATAAAGTTTTAGAAGTTGCTAGAGAATGTTATGATAATTATGATAAGAGAGTTGGTACTGGTGTATTAAATGATGTTATAAGTAAAGCAATATTAATGAAAGAACCACCAGTAGTTGCATTAAAGAGATTAAAAATATACTATGCAACTCAAGTAGCTACAAAACCACCAAAGTTTGTATTCTTTGTTAATGATTCTAGCTGCAGACACTTCTCTTATGAAAGATACTTAGAAAATCAATTAAGAGATAATTTTGATTTCAGTGGTACTGGAATACAAATAGAATATAGGGAGAGAAAGGATAATTAATTATGAGTAAGGTGACTTTTTTAGGCGGAGGAAGTTTCGGAATTTCTTTAGCTATCTTATTAGCAAACAAAGGAAATATTGTATCAGTATATGATAGAGATAGTAGTGTTGTTGAGGATATCAATGTTAATAGACGAAATGATAAGTTCATTAAAGGATTAGATGTACCTAAAAATGTTACAGCTTATAATAATTTAGAGGAAGCAATACAAGATACAAATTATGTTGTATTAGCAGTTCCATCTCATGTAATTAGAAGTGCATCAAGAAGTATTAAAGGATTAATAAAAGAAGATGTACCGGTTATTTGTATTGCAAAAGGAATAGAAGAGGGAAGTAATAAAACATTAGTTGAGGTTATTGAAGAAGAACTTAATAATCCTGTAGTTGTTTTATCAGGACCAAGTCATGCTGAAGAAGTTGCTTTTGATATTCCAACAACAGTACTTACATCTTCTAAAAATATGAAGGTTGCTGAAGAAGTTCAAGATTTATTTATGACTAAAACATTTAGGGTATATACTAATGATGATTTAGTTGGTGTTGAAATTGGAGGAGCTGTAAAGAATATTATAGCATTAGCAGCTGGAGTTTGTGATGGATTAGGATATGGAGATAATACAAAGGCAGCTCTTATGACTAGAGGGATGGCTGAGATAGTTAGAATAGGAACTAAGCTTGGCGGAAGAGTAGAGACATTCTTAGGACTTACTGGAATGGGTGATTTAATTGTAACTTGTACTAGTATGCATTCTAGAAATAGAAGGGCAGGATATTTAATAGGAACAGGTAAGACAAGAGAAGAAGCTGTTGAAGAAGTTGGAATGATTGTTGAAGGTATTAAGGCATGTCATGCATTTTATGATTTAAAAGAAAAGTTAGATGTTGAAATGCCTATAACAGATGCTTTATATAAAGTTCTTTTTGAAGGTAAGGATGCTAAAGAAATGGTAAGTGAATTACTACAAAGAGATAAAAAAGCAGAAAATTATTAATTATTAAAGAAGCTACAAGTTAATTTGTAGCTTCTTTTTTTAGAGTAAAATTTATTTTTTATTTATTATGTAAAAATATCATATTTACTTTTCCAACTACATATTTTTAACTATATAGATAATGAAAAAGATAAAGAAAAAACAAATGCATTTGAAGTTTATGAATTTTCATTAATTTATTAAAATTAAAAAAGTAGTATACTTTTTTTGACTATGGAATATATATATAGTGTTAAAAATAAATAGGAGGGTGTACTTATGGGTGATTTCAATATATATAAAGATATTGCGGAAAGGACTCAAGGGGACATATACTTAGGTGTTGTAGGTCCAGTTAGAACAGGGAAATCTACATTTATCAAAAAATTTATGGACCTTATGGTTATACCAAAGATTGAAAATACTTATAAAAAAGAAAGAGCTAAAGATGAATTACCACAAAGTGGTTCAGGAAAAACTATCCATACTACAGAACCAAAATTCGTTCCGAATGAAGCTGTAGAAATTACAATTGATGATGATGTAAAATTAAAGGTTAGATTAGTAGATTGTGTGGGGTATATAGTTAAGGGGGCTTTAGGATATTTAGAAAACGAAGAGCCTAAAATGGTTAATACTCCATGGTATGAATATGAAATACCTTTTGAAGATGCAGCAGAAATTGGGACAAGAAAAGTTATTACAGATCATTCGACTGTAGGACTTGTAATTACAACAGATGGAAGTATAACAGGAATAGATAGAGAAGAATACGTTGAAGCTGAAGAAAGGGTTGTAGAAGAGCTTAAAGCTATAAATAAACCTTTTATAATTGTACTTAATACCAAGAACATAAACTCTCCAGAAACTGATACATTAAAGGATGAACTTGAAAAGAAATATGATGTAGAAGTTCAAGTTATGGATGTTTCAAATATGACTGAAAAAGATGTGGAAAAACTTTTTAAACATGTACTTAAAGAGTTCCCTGTAAAGGAAATAAATATTGATATGCCAACATGGGTAGAAAGCTTAGATCCTGATCATTGGTTAAAGAAAGAATTCTTTAAAATAATTAAGGGAATGTGTGATAGTGTAGATAAGATTAGGGACATAAAACCAGCATTTTATGATGCTAAACAAAATGAAAATTTAAGTGCATCTGATTTAAAACAAATAAAACTTGGTGAAGGAACAGCTAATATACTACTAAAGCCAAGTGAAACCATTTTTTATAAAGTACTTAGTGAAAATTGTGATGTTGATATTGAAAGCGAAAGTGATTTAATTGCGCTTGTAAAAGATTTAAATATAGCAAAGAGAGAATATGATAAAATCAAGGATGCATTAGTTGATGTTAGAGAAACAGGATATGGATTAGTTGCGCCACAATTAAGTGAAATGAAATTTGAGGAGCCTGAAATTGTAAAACAAGGAACAAAATTTGGTGTTAAATTAAAAGCAAGTGCACCATCTCTTCACTTTATAAAGGCTGATATTAAAACTGAAATTAGCCCAATCATGGGTTCAGAAAAAGAAAGTGAAGAGCTTGTTACAGCACTTATGGAGCAATATGAAAAAGATCCAGCATCATTATGGCAAAGTAATATGTTTGGTAAGTCATTAGAAGTTTTAGTAAAAGAAGGCTTGCAAAATAAGTTATATAAGATGCCGGAAGATGTACAAGTTAAAATCCAAAAGACACTTCAAAAAATTATTAATGAAGGTAATGGCGGTTTAATTTGTATAATACTATAACATAGGGATAATCTGCTGCTAAATATTTATAATTTAGTAGTAGATTATTTTTTTATGTAAAAACACGAATATTAAAGAAAAAAATATAAAATATTTTCATTTTTTAGTGTAAACTGTCCATTTACTAGAATAGAATATATTAAGCAGATAGTATTATGCTTAATATATTATAGTGAAGAGGGATAGTATGGAGAGCAGATTTTGTACCTATAAAAGAGTAGGATATTTAAGGCAAAAGATAGCTAATGAGTTAGGTATAGAGTTTACTGGAGTGATATATGCCTCCCCAGGAGTGCTAAAGCATATTATGAAAAGACATGGAAAACAATTAGATAGGAAAACCAAGGCAAGCATTCTTGATTGGATGAAAAAAATTCTAGATGACCCTGACTATATTGGAATTTATAAAAATGGAGAGGGACAGACTGCTGTAGAATTTATTAAGAGGGTTTATACTAATTTGCTTTTAGGAGTTGAAGTTGATGAAGAAAAAGAATATATCTATGTAACAACTATGTATCCTATAACTGATAAAAAAATTGAAAATAGAGTTTATAGTGGTAAGTTAATTAATATTAAAGAAAATAAATAATTTATTTGCTATAAATAATTTGAAAATGTATAATATGAAATTGTGTATATAAATGATTATTGAGGTGAGAAAGGGCTCCTCATGCGCTGAGAATTTCAGTAACTAGAGATGCAGGAAGTGTCGACCTGCCAATAATTATTTAGTGAGTTAAGAGTGATAAGAGTTTGAAGTTAGAGTATATAAATAGAATGTTTAGGGTTAGGCCATTAATAATTTTTGAAAAAGAAATATAATTTATTAAATTTTACATGAATTAAATATTTTTGTAACTTAATACTTGTCATTTGTAACTTGAAAATTAAAACTAAAAAAGCCTTTATGTAGTTTAAAACTAAAAAGGTGAAATGGATAAAACGTATATTAGTTAAAGCGTAAAAAGTTGGGAGGATGAAAATGAAGAAAATAGCGGTAATTTTTAATGGCGGAACTATATCTATGAAGGTTGATGAAAGAATTAAAGCAGCAGTGCCTAGTTTAACTGGAGAAGAGATAATGTCAATGGTAACAGGTATAGAGGAATATGCAGAAATAGAGTCTTATAGCTTTTCAAGTATGCCGTCACCACATATGACTTTTGAGATGATGTTAAAGTTAAGTGAATTTTCAAAAGAGTTATTAAATAGAGAAGATATAGATGGTGTTGTTATTACACATGGTACAGATACATTAGAAGAAACAGCATATCTTTTAGATTTAACAATAAATAGTGACAAGCCTGTTGTAATTACAGGAGCAATGAGAAGTGGCTCAGAGTTAGGGTATGATGGACCTTCTAACTTAGCAGCGTCAATTTGTACGGCTATTTCTGAAGATGCAAAGGGTAGAGGAGTACTTGTATGTTTTAATGGTGAATTAAACTCTGCATCAGAAGTAATAAAAGCAAATTCTATGGCTTTAAATGCTTTTAGAACTCCTAATTTTGGACCTATTGGAATAGTTGATAATAATAAGGTAATGTTTTATAGAGAAGCTAAAAAATCTGAAAAGTATGAAGTGAAAGAAATAAATAAAGATGTAGCCGTTATTAAATGTGTTGCTGATATGGACTCTACATTAATTGATTTTGTAGTTGAAAAAGGTTTTGGTGGAATTGTTATTGAAGCTTTAGGAAGAGGAAATGTACCGCCTAGAATGGTTGAAGGTATAAAAAAAGCACTAGATAAGGAAATTCCGGTTGTTGTTGTTTCAAGATGCTTTGAAGGAAGAGTACATGAATCTTATGGATATGAAGGTGGAGGAAAAATGCTTAAAGATTTAGGTGTAATCTTTGGGGATACTTTACCAGGACAAAAGGCAAGAATAAAGCTTGCATTAGCAATTAATAGTAATATAAAAAAGGAAGAAATTGAAAAACAATTTTAAATTACGAATATTACATAATTAAAATCAAACAACATACGTAAAAATGTTGACTTACAGGTAAGTATACCGTATAATTTAATTGTAAGGTAGCTTGTACATTCGTGTTTTAGTGTTGTTTGTTTGAAATTTAATATAATACGAATAATATTAGTGTTAATTTAGCTACAAAGTATATCTTATAACTTTGTAGCTTTTTTATTGTTAAAGCATGACTACTAAAATGAAACTAGCAATAGTTTTATAAATATAAAGTATAAGGGGAAATTATAATGGAAAATTTAACGATGAAGGAAAAACTTCTTCCTATTTTATCAAACAAAAAAGTTGATATGAAAAAGGAAGTGATCGGTGGATTAACAACATTCTTAACTATGGCATATATTATCGCAGTTAATCCAAATATCTTATCTACAACGGGAATGCCAGCAGGTGCATTAGTAACTTCTACATGTTTAGCAGCTGGTATTGCATGTATTCTTATGGGTGTGTTTGCTAATTTACCATTTGCTTTAGCTTCAGGAATGGGATTAAATGCATACTTTGCATATACTGTTGTTGGACAAATGGGAGTTTCGTGGGAAGTAGCATTATCTGCAGTGTTTATTGAAGGTATTATTTTTATTATATTATCATTATTTAAAGTAAGAGAAGCTGTTGTAAATGCAATTCCTAAAAATATGAAGTTAGCTGTAACTGGAGGTATTGGATTATTTATTGCTTTCATAGGTATGGTTAATGCAGGATTAGTTGTAGCAAATGAATCTACAATGGTTGAATTAGGACAATTTTCACCAGCAGTAATAATTACAGTAATAGGTTTAATTATAATTGCAGTTTTAGATAAAAAGAAAGTAAAAGGATCTATCCTTTGGGGAATTTTAATTTCATCATTAATTGCATGGGGATATGCTTTAATCAATACTGAGGCTGCAGCTGCACTTGGAATTTATTTACCAACAGGGGTATTTAAGTTTGAAGGAATAGGTGAAATTGCAGGTAAAGTAGATTTAGTGCATGCATTTAGTCCAGAAAATATTAAGATGTTTATTACAGTAATATTTACATTCTTATTTGTTGATTTCTTTGATACAGTTGGAACTTTAGTAGGTGTTTGTTCTAAGGCAAAAATGCTTGATAAAGATGGAAAAGTTCCTAATGCAGGAAAAGCCTTATTAGTAGATGCAGTTGGTACAACAGCAGGATCTTTATTAGGTGTTTCTACAGTAACTACTTATGTTGAAAGCTCAACAGGTGTTGCAGCAGGTGGAAGAACAGGATTTACAGCAATAACTACTGGAGTATTGTTTTTAATAGCAATGTTCTTCTCTCCAATATTTATAGCTATTCCAGGTTGTGCAACAGCACCAGCACTAATTTATGTTGGTTATTTAATGCTTGGAGCAGTTAAAGAAATTGACTTTGATAATATTACAGAAGGTGTTCCAGCATTCTTAACTATTGCAGCTATGCCATTAACATATAGTATTGGTGATGGTTTAACATTAGGAATATTATCATATGTAATTATTAATTTCTTATACAATATATTTTCTAAGAAAGAAGAGAAACATAACGTTTCTTGGATAATGTACGTATTAGCAATTATATTTATATTCAAGTTGATATTACTATAAGTGAGAGTCCAAATTTTAATTTGGCTACTCGAACTTACTCAGCGCCTGAAAGAAGCTGAGTTTCATTTTAAAAGTAGTAAATTTTAATTTGGCTACTCGAAGTTGCTTGAAACTCCAAATTTTAATTTGGTCAGTTGAAAGTACACTTTAGTGTACTCAGCAACCGAGGCAAGCAGAGTTTCCTTAAATAATTGACGAAAATATTAATATTTTATAACAAAAAGAAGTTAGAATTTATCTAGCTTCTTTTTCTTTGGAAAAAATAATTGTGAACAATTTGTTAACAAAATATTGACACTAAAGTACCCTAGGTTATAAACTAAATTTGTTATTAAGAACGCAATAAAATTTTATTGAAAGATAAAAAATAATAAGCGGTGAGGAGAATAATATGATAAGGAGTATGACTAGCTTTGGTAGAAGCAGTAGTGAAGAAGGCAAAAAAAGAATCTTTACTGTTGAAATGAAAAGTGTAAATAGTAGATACTTAGATGTAAATATAAGAATGCCTAAAAGTATAATTTCTTTAGAAGAAGAAATTAGAAAAATGATTAGCAATTCTCTTAGTAGAGGAAAAGTTGATGTATTTATTAACTTAAAAAGTTATAACGAAGGTAGTGGAATTCCTAAATTAGATATTAATTTAGCTCAAGAATATTTAAAATGTCTTAAGGAAATTGAAAATAACTTAGATGTTAAAAATGATATATCAGTAATGCAAATTGCACGATTCCCTGAAGTAATTACTATGGTTGAAGAAGAAGATAAAGTTGATGAAATGTGGGAAGAACTAAAGCCTTTAATAAGTGCTTCATTAGATATGATGATTGGTATGAGAGAAGTTGAAGGTAATAAATTAAAAGAAGATATATTAGTTAAAGTTAAGCAAATTGAAGAATTAGTAGTAAAGGTTGAAGAATTTGCAGACAGTATTCCAAAAGCATTTAAACAAAAACTAGAAGATAGATTAAAGGAATTATTAGGAGCAGTTGAAGTAGATGAAAATAGAGTAGCTACTGAAGTTTGTATATTAGCAGATAAGGCAACTGTTGATGAAGAAATAATAAGATTAAAAAGCCATATTAATCAAGTAAGAGAAACCTTAAAGTTAAACGAACCTATTGGAAGAAAGCTTGACTTTATTGTTCAAGAAATGAATAGAGAAACTAATACAATTGGTTCAAAATCTAGCGATATCCAAATGACTAATATAGTTATTGATATAAAAAATATACTTGAAAAAATTAGAGAACAAGTGCAGAACATAGAATAGTAGGAGGAGAAGAATGGGAATAAAATTAATTAATATTGGTTTTGGTAACATTGTATCAGCTAATAGATTAGTTGCAATAGTTAGTCCAGAATCAGCGCCGATTAAGAGAATAATCCAAGAAGCTAGAGATAGAGGCATGCTTATTGATGCTACTTATGGAAGAAGAACAAGAGCTGTTATAATTACTGATAGTGATCATGTTATTTTATCAGCAGTTCAACCTGAAACTGTTGCACATAGATTAGTAGTTAAAGATGAAGCTGTAGATGAGGTTGATGAATAATGCATAATAGAGGACTATTGATTGTAATTTCCGGTCCATCAGGTGCTGGAAAGGGAACCATTTGTAAGGCGCTTTTAGAAAAAAGAGATGATTTATTTATTTCTGTTTCAGCAACTACAAGAAGTCCAAGAGCAGGCGAAGTTGATGGTGTAAATTATCACTTCCTTACTAAAGAAGACTTTATTGCAAGAGTAGAAAAAAATGACTTTTTAGAGTATGCTAATGTTCATGGTAACATGTATGGAACTCCAAAGTTTAAAGTTGAGGAAATGTTAGCAGAAGGTAAAAATGTAATATTAGAAATAGATATTCAAGGTGCACTAAAGGTAAAAGAAAACTTTAGTGAAGGAGTATTTATTTTTATACTTCCTCCATCTATGGAAGAATTAAAGCATAGAATAATAAAAAGAGGAAGTGAAACTGAAGAATCATTAATGACAAGATTTAAAAATGCATATCAAGAAATAAACTATGTTTCTAAATATAATTATGCAGTAGTTAATGATGAAGTTGATACGGCAGTTACAAAAATAGAAGGAATAATTGCCGCAGAAAAATGTAGAGTAGATAGAATAAAAGATACAATATTAGATTCTAAGGAGGGCTTAATTCATGAACAACTCTATGATTAATCCATCAGTGGTGGACTTACTAAAAAAGGTAGAAGACAGATATTCACTAGTTATAGTGACATCAAGAAGAGCAAGACAAATAATAGATGGTGCTAAACCATTAACTTCAGTTTCTTCAAAGAAACCATTAACATTAGCAATAAATGAAGTAAATGAAGGTGAAATTTCTTATCATAAATGTGATGAAGGAAATAAATAGTTATGAGTAAATGTGTTGTTATTGGCGTTACTGGAGGAATTGCAGTATATAAAGCATTAGATGTAATTAGTGCTTTAAGAAAAAAAGATATTGAAGTTCATGTAATAATGACTGAAAGTGCATCAAAGTTTGTAAATCCATTAACATTTCAATCTATAAGTCAAAATATGGTTGTTACTGATATGTTTGCAGAACCTAAAGCATGGGAAATACAACACATATCATTAGCACAAAAGGCTGATTTAATGTTAGTTGCTCCTGCAACTGCAAATATTATTGGTAAGATTTCTAATGGAATTGCAGATGATATGTTATCAACAACTATAATGGCAACAAAGGCTAAGGTTCTTATAGCACCAGCTATGAATACAAATATGTATGAAAATAAAATAGTTCAAAATAATATTTCTAAATTGAAGGATTTTGGCTATAAATTTATTGAGCCAGCTAGTGGTAGATTAGCTTGTGGTGATGTTGGAATTGGTAAATTAGCAGATGTTAATACAATAGTTGAAAGAGTATTAGAAGAACTAGAAGAAAAAGAGCAGGATTTGTTAGGAAAGAAAGTACTGATTAGTGCTGGTCCAACTATTGCACCTATTGACCCAGTAAGATATATTACAAATAGATCAACTGGAAAGATGGGATATGCGATTGCTCAAGAAGCAAGAGAAAGAGGAGCAGAAGTCGTTTTAGTATCAGGTCCTACAAATTTAAATCCGCCTAAAGACGTAAAAATAATTAACATAAAAACTAATGAAGAAATGAAAAATGAAATTTTACAGTATTTTGAATGGGCAGATATAGTTATTAAATCAGCAGCTGTTGCTGATTATAAACCAAAAGAATACAGTGAAGAAAAGATTAAAAAGGGTGATGGTGACCTTAATCTTTGTTTAACTAGAGACAATGACATATTAAAATCTCTAGGAGAGATAAAAACACATCAAATTTTAGTTGGATTTGCAGCAGAAAGTAATAATGTACTTGAAAATGCAAATAAAAAGCTAAAAAATAAGAACTTAGATTTTATAGTAGCAAATGATATTACATCTTCTGATACAGGTTTTGGAAGTGAAGATAATAAAGTCGTCATTTTATCTAAAAATGATGAAAAGCTTGAACTTGAAAAAATGAGTAAAAAAGAAGTTGCAAGTAATATATTTGATATGATTTTAGAAAAGCGCTAATTGCGCTTTTCTTTATATAGTATTCAATTTTAAATATTAAATATGTGATTATATTATTTTGTAGCTTAAAGTAAGAAGGTGATAAGTTGAATTTATATGCTGAAATAATTGTAAATTCTGAAGCATTAGAAATAGATAGACCTTTTACATATAAAGTACCAGAAGAGTTTAAAAGTGATATTAAAGTAGGACAGATAGTAAAGGTTCCTTTTGGAAAAGGAAATAAAACATCTGAAGGCTTTGTATTAACAGTAAAAAATGAAGAAGAAGTTGACATAAAGTTTAGAACTAAAAATATCTCAACTATTTTAGTGAAAGAACCTGTAATTGATGCTGACAATATTAAGCTTATCGATTTTTTGAGGGAAAAGACATTATGTAAATATATAGATGCTTTTAGACTATTGATTCCTGTTGGTATAATGAAAGGTGCAAAGAATAAAAGTAAAAAGGTTATAGTATTAAAAAGTGAAGATTTAAGTAGTATACAAAAACCAGATGGGTATAAAGATATTATTGAATTTTTAAAAAATAATTCTGGAAAATATACTAAGAGTGAACTTATAAATCATTATTCAATTTCTCAATATAAATTAAATAAACTAATTGAAAAAGATATTTTAGCAGTAGAAGAAGAAACTGTTTTTAGATATAATAATAGAAAATATAATGATGATAATGCGAAGCAATTGACTATTGAACAGCAAAAGGTAATAAATCAGTACAATAGCTCTAGTAGTAATTTATTTTTACTTAAAGGTGTAACAGGTTCTGGTAAAACAGAAGTTTATATGAGACTTGTTGAAAAGGCTTTATTAGAAAATAAATCATCAATTATATTAGTACCAGAAATTGCACTAACTCCACAAATGATTGAAAGATTTAAAGGAAGGTTTGGAGTAAATGTTGCTTTATTTCACAGCAAGTTGTCTGATGGGGAAAGATTTGATGAATGGTTTAGGGTCAAAGAAGGAAAAGCAAAAGTTATAGTCGGGGCTAGAAGTGCTATTTTTTTACCGGCACAAAACTTAGGGCTTATTATTATAGATGAGGAACATGAAAATACATATAAATCTGAACAAAATCCAAAATATCAAACAAAGGAAATAGCGGAATTTATAAGTGAATTAAAGAATTGTAAAGTAATTTTAGGTTCAGCAACACCAACTATTGAAACATACTACAGGGCATTAATTGGAGAGATTGAATTGTTAGAGCTTAATTCTAGAGTTGATGGTAAAGCAATGCCGCCGATGAATACTGTTGATATGAGAAATGAGCTTAGAAGTGGAAATAAATCATTATTTAGTAGAGAGTTATTTAACGCAATTGAAGATAGGTTGCAAAAAAGAGAACAAGTGATTTTGTTTTTAAATAGAAGAGGATTTTCTACCTTTGTTTCTTGTAGAAGCTGTGGGTATGTTTTTAAATGTGAAGAGTGTGATATTTCCATGACTTATCATAAAAATGGATTATTGGTATGTCATTATTGTGGGAAAACGCAAAGAGAACCTAAAGAGTGTCCAAAGTGCAAAAGTAAATATGTTAAGTTTTTTGGCGCAGGTACTCAAAGAGTTGAAGAAGAAGTAAAAAAATACTTTAAAAATGCAAGAGTAATAAGAATGGATGTTGATACTACAAGAGACAAAAATTCTTATGAAAGAATTTATAATAGCTTTAAAAATGGTGAAGCAGATATTTTAATTGGAACTCAAATGATTTCTAAAGGATTAGATTTTAAAAATGTTACATTAGTTGGTATTTTAGCTGCAGATATGTCTATAAATATACCAGATTATAGAGCAGCAGAAAGAACTTTTCAAATAATTACACAAGTAGCAGGGAGAGCAGGTAGAGGTGATAAACAAGGAGAAGTTATAATTCAAACTTATACTCCAGATCATTACAGTTTACAATATGCTATAAATTATGATTATGAAGGGTTTTATGATAAGGAGTTTACTATTAGAGCTATGATGAAATATCCGCCTTTTGGTAAATTATTATTAATAAATGGTACAGCTAAAAAAGAGGATTTATTAAAGAATTTTATGCATAAAATATCTAATGTGATTAAACCTTTAGTAGAAAAGGAATTTGATGTTGAACTTTTAGGACCAATTCCATGTATGATTTCTAAAGTTAAGGATAATTATAGATGGCAAATTGTTATAAAAGGTGAATTTAATTCAGATTTTGCAAAAAAAATTAAAGAATTACTTTATGATGAGAACAAGAACGTATATAATGATATACGAATAAGTATAGATATAAATCCAAATAATTTATTCTAGGAGGACAAAAAGATGGCAATAAGAAAAGTTAGAACTGTTGGTGATGATGTTTTAAGAAAAAAATGTAAAGAGGTAGTTGAAATAACAAATAGAGAACTTACTCTTATTGAAGATATGGTAGACACTATGTATGAAGAAAATGGAGTTGGATTAGCAGCACCACAAGTAGGTATACTTAAAAGAATATTTGTTATAGATATTGGTGATGAAAATGGAGTTATGGTATTTATAAATCCAGAAATTTTAGAAACTAGTGGTACTCAATGTGATGACGAAGGGTGCTTAAGTATACCAGGAGAAACAAAGCAAGTTGAAAGACCTAATTATGTTAAAGTAAGAGCATTTAATGAAAAAGGTGAACAATTTGTTTTAGAAGGAGAAGAATTATTAGCGAGAGCTATACTTCATGAAAATGACCATTTAGATGGTATATTATATATTGATCATGTAAAATAGGAGGAAAGTTAATGAAAATAGTATTTATGGGAACTCCTGATTTTGCTGTTCCGTCATTAGAAGCTTTAATAGAAAAGTTTGGTGTAGAAGCTGTGTTTACACAGCCAGATAGACCAAGAGGAAGAGGAAAGAAAATGGTCTTTTCTCCAGTGAAAGAAGTAGCTGTAAAGCATGATATTAAGGTGTTTCAACCTGAAAAGTTGAAAGATGATAGAGAAGCAGTAGAATATTTAAAGGAATTAAAGCCAGATTTTATAATAGTAGTAGCATTTGGCCAAATATTAACTAAAGAAGTGTTAGATATACCTAAGTATGGATGTATAAATTTACATGCTTCATTATTACCAATGTATAGAGGTGCAGCACCATTAAATTGGGTTATAATTAATGGTGAAAAGAAGAGTGGTAATACAACAATGCTTATGGATGTTGGTTTAGACACAGGAGATATGTTATTGAAAGATGAAGTAGAAATTACAGATAATATGACATCTGGAGAACTACATGATATTTTAATGAACAGAGGTGGAGAACTTTTAATAAAGACTATTGAAGGATTAGCTGATGGTTCAATTAAAGGTGAAAAGCAAGAAGGAGAAACTTGCTATGCAAAAATGCTTTCTAAAGAAACTGGTAAAATAAATTGGAATAATTCAGCAGAATCTATCCATAATTTAATTAGAGGGCTTAATCCAAGACCTATAGCACATACTACTTATAAAGATGAAAATATGAAGATTTATGAATCAGAAGTTTTAGCTGAAAGTAGTAATAAAGAAGCAGGAACTATAATAGAAGTAAGCAAAAAAGGTATGAAAGTTTCTTGTGGAAAAGGTATATTATTAGTTAAAAAAATACAATTTCCAAATGGAAAACCACTTACGATTGAGCAATATATAAATGGTAAAGATATTGAGGTTGGATGTAAATTAGTATAATATGAAAGGAGAGGTGTATGATGTATCCTGGATTTTATTTTGATAGAACTATGATTTTATTGCTTCCTGCAGTTATAATTGCTTTTTGGGCACAAACGAAGGTTAGTAGTACTTATAAAAAGTATAAGTCTGTAAGAACAATAAATGGGTATACTGGCGAGAATATTGCAAGAATGATACTTGATTCAGCAGGTCTTTATGATGTGCCGGTTGTAGAGGTTAGAGGTGAGTTAACTGATCACTATGACCCTGTAAGTAGGCAAATTAGATTATCTACTGAAGTTTTTCATAGGGCTAGTATAGCATCAGCAGGAGTAGCAGCACATGAAGTTGGTCATGCAATTCAACATGCGCAAGCATATAAACCTTTAGTATTAAGAACATCTATAGCAAAAGCTGTTAATTTTAGCAGTCAAGCGTCAATAATAATCTTTATGCTTGGATTATTATTTAGTATCCCAATGTTAACAAACCTAGGGATTATATTTTTCACTGTAGCCGTATTTTATCAATTAGTTACATTACCAGTAGAATTTAATGCATCTAAGAGAGCTTTAAATATACTAGAAAATAAAAATATTCTATATGGTGATGAAATTAAAGGAGCTAAAAGTGTTTTAAGTGCAGCAGCTATGACTTATGTAGCAGCAGCATTAATGTCAATATTACAACTAATAAGATTAATTGCAATTAGCAATAGAAATAATGATTAAGAGGTAACGTATGAATAGTAGAGAAGTAGCATTAAACATAATTAATAGAGTTTTAATTGAAGGAGCTTATTCTAACTTAGTTTTATCTAATGAATTAAATGAAGTAGATTTAAACGAAAAAGATAGAGCTTTAGTAACGGAACTTGTTTATGGAACTATAAGAAGAAAAAAGACATTAGATATGATAATATCAAATTACATTAAAGATATATCATTAATGGATGAAAGAGTTTTAAATATATTAAGAATGGCAATTTATCAAATGCATTTCTTAGATAAGGTTCCTGAGTTTGCAGCTTGTAATGAAGCTGTTGAATTAGCAAAACAAATTTCAGTTCAAGATTCTAAATTAGTAAATGGAATACTAAGAAGTTATACTAAGAATCCTGATGATATGGATATTAAGGATAAGATTGATAGATTAGTATATCAATATTCTTATGAACCATGGTTTATTAGAATGATCTATAAACAATATGGTGAAGAAAATGGAAGAAAAATATTAGCGGGATTAAATGCTACACCTAAAGTAACTGTAAGAGTTAATACAAGCAAAGCTGATTATGATGAAGTATATGAAAGACTTGAAGAAATGGGATACGATGTAGAAGAAGGATATGCTTGTCCAGAAGCTATAATAATAAAGGGTGGTAGTTCTATAGAAAATAATGAATTGTTTAACGAAGGATTAATAACAGTTCAAGATGAAAGTGCTATGATTGTAACACCGCTTTTAGATTTAGAAAAAGGAGATATAGCATTAGATCTTTGTGCAGCTCCAGGTGGAAAGACTACTCATATGGCTGAACTTTTAGAAGGCGAAGGAAAAGTATACGCTTTTGATTTACATGAAAATAAGTTATCTTTAATTAAGGAAAACTTAGAGAGATTAGGATTAGATAATGTTGAAGTAGAAGCAATGGATGCAACAAAATTAGATTCTAGATATGTTTCATTTGCAGATAAGGTTTTAATAGATGTTCCTTGTTCAGGGCTTGGAATAATAAGAAAGAAACCAGAAATTAAATGGAATAAATCAAGAAAGTCTCTTAAGGATTTAGTTCCAACTCAAAGAGCTATTATGGAAAATGCTTGGACTTATTTAAAAACAGGAGGAACTATGCTTTATTCAACTTGTACTTTAAATGTTGAAGAAAACCAAGAAAATATTGAATGGTTCTTAAATAAGTACAAAGATGCTAAGGTAGAAAAAATATTCTTAGGTAACATGGATAACTTTATATACAATAATGATGGTTCATTAACAATATTACCAAATGAATATATGGATGGTTTCTTTGTTGCTAAAATAAGTAAGAAATAATAGTTTCTTAGTTACAAAGATAAGTAAGAAATAGTAGGTGAACAAATGTATAATGTTTTAGATTTCACATTAGAAGAATTACAAAACTGGATGAAGGAAAATGGAGAAAGTGCTTTTAGAGCAAAACAAGTTTTTTCATGGATATATAAAAATATATGGAATTTTGATGATATGAAAAATATTCCTGTAAGTTTAAAGGAAAAATTAAAGGAAAACTTCATTATAGATATTCCTAAAATAGTTGAAGTATATGAATCTAGTGTAGATGATACGAAGAAAATATTATTATCTATGAAGGATAATAATTTAATAGAATGCGTACTTATGAAATACAAACATGGAAATTCAATATGTATATCTACTCAAGTTGGTTGTAGAATGGGGTGCAAATTTTGCGCCTCTACAATTGGCGGTAGAATAAGGGATTTAGGTGCAGGAGAAATTTTAGCAGAAATTATTGTTGCACAAAAATACTTAGGAGAAAGAATTTCTAATGTAGTATTAATGGGAAGTGGAGAACCGCTTGATAACTTTGATAATGTTGTGAAGTTTTTAAAATTAGTTAATGCAGAATATGGATTAAATATAGGTCAAAGACATATCACTTTATCAACTTGTGGAATTGTACCAAAAATAATTGAATTAGCAGATTTAGATTTAAGCATTACTTTGGCAATTTCTTTACATGCATTTAGCGATGAAAAAAGAAAGGTTATAATGCCTATTGCCAATAAATATACTATAGCAGAGATATTAGATGCTTGTAGGTATTATATGAATAAAACAGGCCGTAGAATTACATATGAGTATTCACTGGTATCAGGAGTTAATGATAGTAAAGAAGATGCAAAATCTTTATCTAAGCTTTTAAAGGATATGAATGGTCACGTGAATTTAATTCCAGTAAATGAAATAAAGGAAAATACATTAAAAAGACCATCTAAAAAAACTATTGAAGATTTTGAAGAAATATTAAAAGCGCATGGAATTGAAGTAACAGTTAGAAGAGAAATGGGTACAGATATTAATGCTGCATGTGGGCAACTTAGAAGAAGTTATTTAGAAACACAAAAATAAAGGGGCGAAGAACAAAATGGTGGGTATAAAAAGTGATGTAGGTGTAGTTAGGTCGTTAAACGAAGATTATGCTGGATACATTGAAGAGCCTAGATACAGATTATATGTAGTAGCTGATGGTATGGGTGGTCATAATGCTGGTGAAGTAGCTAGCAAAATAGCTGTTGATACTGTTAAGGCTTATGTTAGAGATAATTATGAGAATGAAGGAAGTTCGGTCCTTGAAAATGCTGTAAGTTTTGCTAATTCTAAAATTTATGAAAGTGCAACAAGTGGTAGTGAGTATAGAGGAATGGGTACTACTTTAGTAGCAGCTTTGATTAGTAATGGAGAAATTATTATTGCTAATGTTGGAGATAGTAGTTGTTTTGGAATAAAGGATAGTACAATAGTGAAAATTACTAAGGATCATTCTTTAGTTCAAGAATTAATTGATTCTGGAACAATAACAGAAGAAGAAGGAAGAAATCACCCAAAGAAAAATGTTATTACACGTGCGTTAGGCACAAACAATATAGTAAAGATTGACATATTTAAATATGATTTGAGTTCTTATGATAAATATTTATTGTGTACAGATGGATTATCAAATGAAGTATTAAATGAAGAAATTTTGGAAGAGATAAATAAAGTTAATGACTACAATCATGCCTGTGACAAGTTGGTTTTATTAGCGAAAAGTCGAGGGGGAAGAGATAATATTACGGTCTTGCTATTTGGAGGAGAGGTGTAGAGATGATCGGTGAAGTATTAGGGAATAGATATGAGCTGATGGAAAAGATTGGCGAAGGTGGAATGGCTATTGTTTATAAAGCTAGAGATAATAAGCTAAGTAGATTAGTTGCCGTGAAAATATTAAAAAAAGAATTCGCCAATAACAAAGATATATCAGATAAGTTTAAAAAAGAAGCTACAGCGGTAGCCAATTTCTCAGATGCTAATATTGTAAATGTATTAGATGTTGGACATGAAGAAGAAGAAGATATTGATTACTTTGTTATGGAATATGTTAATGGTAAAACTTTGAAGGATTTAATTATTAGCAGTGGAAAACTGAATTATACTACAGCTATAAGTATTGCAATTCAAATAGCAAAGGCATTAGAATGTGCACATAAAAACAATATTATTCATAGAGATGTTAAACCACAAAATATTTTGGTTACAGAGAATGGATTAGTTAAGGTTACTGATTTTGGAATAGCTAAAAGCTCAACTTCAGCAACGATAACAAATACAACTACAATTATGGGGTCTGCTCATTATTTATCACCAGAACAAGCTAAAGGAGCATTTGTAGACTCAAGATCAGATATTTATTCTTTAGGTATTGTGTTATATGAAATGGTAACAGGTATACTTCCTTTTGATGGGGAATCGCCAGTTACAATAGCATTAAAACATATTCAATCTGAGCCTATTGAACCTAAAAAACAGAATCCAGCCATACCAGATAGTTTAAATAATTTAATTATGAAGTGTATGAGTAAGGAAAGTGTTAATAGATATCAAAATTGTAGAGAATTAATAAATGATTTACAAAAAATAAAGGAAAATCCTAGTGTGAATATTGGTACTAGAGATAATTATGATGATGGAAGAACTATTATAATGGAACCTATAAGAAGTGAGGATTTATTAAATAATCAACCTTCTAATGTAGCTTCTAAACAAAATAATAATACTAATAATAATCTTTATACTAAGTCTGATTTTGAAAATGATTATGATGACGAAGATGAGGATGAAGATGAAGACTCTTTCAATGATAAGAGAAATTCAAAAAAAGGAAATAGAAATAGAAATATTGGAATTATAGTAGGTATAGTTGTTATAGTTTTAGCTTTAATGCTTGGAATTACCTTTGGAAGTGGGTTAATTGGTGGTTCTAAGGTTCAAAGTGTAACAATTCCTAATATTGTAGGGATGCTAACTGAAGATGCTAAAAAAGAACTAGAAAAATTAGGGTTAAAATTAAATGTTATAGAAACTGTTGAGAGTGATAAAGAGGAAGGTACAATACTAGAAATGTCACCAGAAGCTGATGGAACTGCAAAAAAAGGTGATACAATTAATGTTAAGGTTTCAGGTGGCTTAGAAAAAATTACTGTACCTGATTTAAGAGATAGAGAAATTAATTATATTAAGGACTTTTTAGACCAAAAGGGTTTAAAATATAATATTACTGAAGAATATAATGATAGTGTAGAATATGGATATTTAATTAGACAATCACCAGATAAGGGCACTGAAGTACCGAAAGGATCAATAATAGAACTTACTATTAGTAAAGGACCAGAAGTAAAGTATGTTTCAGTTTCAAATTATTTAGGGCAAAATGTTGATAGTGCTAAGAGTGAGTTAGAAGGTTTAGGATTAGTTGTAAAATTAAAAGAGCAACAAACAGATAATGAATCAGAAAATGGCTTAGTATTAAATCAAACTATTGAAGCAGGTACTAAAGTATCAAGTGGATCTGCTATTACACTTACTTATGGAAAGTATACAGAAACTTCAATAGATGTTAGCCAATATATTAGTGTTGGAATGAGATTAGATGAAGCAGTAAGTAGTTTAAGCGCTGCAGGAATATCGTATACTATCTCAGGTGGAACACCTCAGGATGGAGATATGAGTTCATATGTTGTAAAAGGATTTAATAGCAAAATAAAAAAAGGTGAAAGCGTTAAAATCCAAATATCAAAAATTACTTCATCTGATAATAATGGTAATAATGGTAATAATGGTAATAATGGTAATAATGGTAGTGATGTTAATGATGGGGAAGAAGATCAACCAACTAACACAAAACCAAATACAGATCTAGATAATACAGATAATACAACAAATAGTACTTATGATACTGGAATGGCAACTGATTCAGTAAGTTAAAGGTGCAAATAAAATATTCAGATTAAAAATATTTAAACTAAAAAATATATATAGTGGGATTACCATAGTGTAATCTCATTTTTTTTTTAAATTTTATTAAATAAAATATTGCAATTGTTTTATAATAGTGTTTATTATAATTAAGAAGAGTAAAAAGTTTGGAGGTACTATGAAAGGAAAAATAATCAAAGGAATTGGTGGCTTTTATTATGTAAAAACTGCTGATGGACTAATAGAGTGTAAAGCAAGAGGAAAGTTTAGACATAGGGATATGAAACCACTTGTTGGAGATGATGTAGAAATAGTAGTAGAGAATGGGAAAGGTGTTATTTCTGAAATACATGAAAGAACATCTGAACTTATTAGACCAACAGTTGCTAATGTAACTCAAGCATTTGTTGTTTTTGCAATTAAGAATCCAGATATTAATTATGATTTATTAAATAGATTTTTAGTATTATGTGAACATAATAATATAAAAGCCATTGTTTGTTTAAACAAAGTAGATTTAGTATCTGATGAAGAAAGAGAAGTTGTAAAAGAAAAAATTAACTCCATAGGTTATGAGGTATTATATATTAATGCTAAGAAGGGATTAGGTGTTGAAGTTTTAAAAGAAAAGTTAGATGGTAATGTAACTGTGTTATGTGGACCATCTGGAGCAGGAAAATCAACATTAATTAATACATTGACTGAAAAATATCATATGGAAACTGGTGAAGTTTCAAATAAACTAGGAAGAGGAAAACATACTACAAGACATAGTGAGCTTATTGATGTACAAGATGGATACATAGTTGATACACCAGGATTTTCAACATTAGAAGTTACTTTTATAGAGAAAGATGATTTAAAATATTGCTTCCCAGAATTTGAAGAGTATAATAATAAATGTAAGTTTAGGGGTTGTTCACATTATAAGGAGCCTAACTGTGCAGTTAAAAATGCAGTAGAAGAAGGGAAAATTAATAAGGTTAGATATGATTTTTATATAAAAACACTACAAGAAATAATGGATGGGAGGAAATATTAATGGTTAAAATAGCACCGTCAATATTATCAGCAGATTTTTCAAAATTAGGAGAAGAAGTAATAAAGCTTCATGATGCAGGAGCAGACTTTATTCATATAGATGTAATGGATGGAGAGTTTGTACCTAATATATCATTTGGTATGCCTGTAATTAAAGCAATAAGAAATAAAACAGATAAAGTTTTTGATGTTCATTTAATGATTAATAATCCACAAAGGTACATAGATGATTTTATAGAAGCAGGAGCTGATATAATAACTTTACATTATGAATCAGAAAAACATTTAGATAGAGCTATTCAATATATTAAATCTAAAGGGATTAAAGCTGCAGTAGCATTAAATCCTGCAACTCCTACTGTTGTATTAAAAAACATTATTGGAAGCTTAGATATGGTTTTAATAATGTCTGTTAATCCAGGATTTGGAGGACAAAGCTTTATTCCTTACTCTTTAGATAAAATTAGAGAAGTAAAACAAATGGCAATTGAAGCAAATAACGAAGATATATTAATTCAAGTTGATGGCGGAATAGATAGCAATAATGTTAAAGATGTTGTTGAAGCAGGGGCAAATGTAATTGTTGCTGGATCAGCTGTATTTAAAAATGGAAATATAGAAGAAAATATTAAAGCATTAAGAGGCTAATAATGAAGTGTTTAATAATGTCTGGAGGTGTAAAACCAAAAGATGAAATTATAAAGCAATATGCAGATTTTTGCGATTTAATTATTGGAGTTGATAAAGGGTGTAATTATCTTTATGACTTAGATATAAAGCCTAATTATATAGTAGGGGATTTTGATTCTTCTAATATAGAAGTTATAGAAGCCTTAGAAAAAAGGGGATCTGTAAAATATAAATATAAATGTGAGAAGGATTTTACTGATTCTGAAGAGGCTTTTGAGCTTGCTATTTCTAGTGAAGTCACTGAGATATACTTTTTAGGAGCTACAGGGCAAAGATTTGATCATACATTAGGAAATTTAGGACTATTATTAAAGGCTTTAAAATATAATGTTAGAGCAGAAATTATTGATGATAGAAATAAAATATTATTAGTAAATTCTAATACAAGCATAAAAAATGAAAAAGAGTATAAATATATATCGTTTTTAGCATATAATGAAACTATAAGGGAATTTTCTATTAAGAAAGCAAAATATGAATTGAATAAATATAATTTAGAAGTTGGAGATTCACGAACTGTTTCAAATGAATTTATTTCAGATGAGATAGAAATAGAGCTTTCTAATGGAAATATACTTATAATATTTTCAAAAGATTAAAAAAACATGCACCATTTCACATTTTACTGCATACAATTAGTAGTAAGGAATGGTGTTTTTTATTTTATAAAGAGTAAATAGCACAAAGTTAGTTAAAGGGTAAATGAATGGAGGGAGAAAAATGAAAATTGTAGCAATTAAATTACCTAAATTTATATCATCAATTATTAAATTTTTTACTAGAAAAAAATAAGTACATATGAGAAAAATAACATATGTTATTAAGGATAGTATGCCTTTTATTTAAAAAAGTTTTAAAATAAGCAAATAAAAAATGCAATTGATTATATCAATTGCATTTTCTATTTGAACTTATATTGCTCTTTCAACCTTACCAGATCTAAGACATCTTGTACAAACGTGAACAGTTTTTGGTGTTCCGTTAACTAAAGCCTTTACTCTCTTTATGTTAGGAGCCCAAGTTCTCTTAGATTGACGATGTGAGTGTGAGTATTGAGTTCCAGATACTACACCTTTATTACAAACTTCGCATCTTCTTGCCACTTGAAAACACCTCCTTGTTATATGAAGATAATTTCTCTTCAATAGGACAAAATTGATTTTAACATAAGTTATATAAAAAAAGCAAGGCTATTTAAAAAAAATATTAAAAAAAATTATAAAATGACGGTAAATGGAGAATGAAAAGGATAAATTCTCTTGAATTAATATGGTAACTAATATACAATGTTTTATATGGAAAGATAAAAAGGAGGATTTTGTATGGTAGGATATTCAAATGACCTTGGAAGTATACATTACTCTGAAGAAGTATTAGCAAAAATAGTAGGATTATCAACAATGGAATGTTATGGTGTTGTTGGTATGGTATCTAAGAATGCTACAGAAGGCTTATGGGAGTTAATGAGAATTGAGAATTTAAGTAAAGGTGTTAAATTAAATTTTAACGATGAAGATAAATTAGTAATTGAATTATCTATAATGGTTGAATACGGAACTAAAATTTCTGTAATAGCTAATAATATTATTCAAAAGGTACGTTATAGTGTTGAAAATTATACTGGACTAAAGGTTGCTTCAGTTACGGTTAATGTTCAAGCGGTTAGAGTCTAGGAGGGAACAGGATGAAATATGATAGAATAAACGGCCATGATTTTTATAATATGGTTGTTAATGCTAGTAATAGATTGTTAGAGGAAAGTGACTTTGTTAATGCTTTAAATGTATTCCCAGTACCAGATGGTGATACTGGAACAAATATGTCAATGACATTTAAAGCTGCAGTTAAAGAAATTGAAAACTTAAACTCAGAATCTATTGGTGAAACTTCTAAAAAGTTAGCTAAGGGTGCTTTAATGGGAGCAAGAGGAAACTCAGGGGTTATCTTATCTCAAATACTTAGAGGTATTTCTAAGGGATTAGAAGGTAAAACAAGTGTAGATAGTGCTGAGTTAGCTAATGCTTTTGTTGAAGGAAGTAAGGCTGCTTATAAGGCTGTTATGAAGCCAACAGAAGGTACTATACTTTCTGTTATAAGAGCAGCCTCAGAAGGTGCTATAAAAAGTGATAAAACTGATATAGTTGAACTTTTAAATGAAGTGGTTAAAGAAGCAAAAGTAATGCTTGACAGAACTCCAGATCTTTTACCAGCTCTTAAAAAAGCTAAAGTTGTTGACTCAGGTGGTATGGGATTATATATCATATTACAAGGTATGCATGATGCATTAAAAGACGATATAAAGGCTGAAATAAAAGATATAGTGGCTAATGGTTCAACAGGAACAAATGCACAAGGAACTGAAGAAATAGACATAAAGTTCGGTTATTGTACAGAATTTATAATATTAGGAGATGCTTCAAAGGCAAAAGCATTCCAAGATGAAATAGAACCATTAGGAGATTCTATGATCGTAGTTGGATATGATGATGTTATCAAGGTACATATCCATACAAATGATCCAGGATTAGTTTTATCTAAAGCTGTAACTGTTGGTGAATTATCTAAGATTAAAATAGATAACATGAGAGAAGAGCATAGAGAACTTTTAACTTCTAAAGAAGAACAAGAAGCTGCAAAGCAAGTTGAAGCTGAAGTTGCAGCAGAAAAGAAGAAATATGCATTTATTTCAGTAGCTATGGGTGAAGGAATAACTCATGTGTTAAAAGATTTAGGAGTTGACTATGTTATTGAGGGTGGTCAAACAATGAACCCATCTACTCAAGATATGATGGAATGTATTTCAAAGTTAAATGCAGATCACATATTTATTTTACCTAATAATAAAAATATAATTATGGCAGCTACTCAAGCTTCTGAAATCTCTGAAAAGGACGTAAGAGTTATACCAACTAAGAGTATTCCACAAGGAATAACTTGTATTACAATGTTCAATGCTGAACATGAAGTAGATGAAAATGAAGCTGCATTAATGGAAGCATTAGAACTTGTTAAGACAGGCTCTGTTACTTATGCTGTTAGAGATACTGAAATGGATGGTATTGAAATCAAAGAAGGTAATATGTTAGGACTTGTTGAAGGTAAGATCAATAAGGTTGGTAATGATTACTTTGAAGTAGCAGAAGAAGTTCTTGAATCTATGGTTGATGAAGATAGTGAACTTATAACTATTTTCTATGGTAAAGATGTAGATGAAAGTAAAATAGAAGAATTCACAGAAAAATTAGAAGAAAAATATGAAGATTGTGATGTACAATTCTACAAAGGAGATCAACCTTTATATTACTTCATAATGGCTGTAGAATAATTATTTAAAGTACAGGAAGATTATCTTCTTGTACTTTATTTTTTTATTATACTATTATAAAATTATATTTAAGATTTTATAAGAAATTGTATTATTATTATTATTATATTACAGTTTCGTAAAATATATTTGTAATTTTACAGATTAGGAGAAGTTTTATGGATATATCACAAGATGTAAAATGTTTAAAGGGAGTTGGACCAAAGCTTTTAGAAAAATTAAATAAATGTGGAATTTTTTCTGTGTTAGATTTACTTTTGTATTTTCCTAGGGATTATGAATTTTTAAGAAGTAATATTCCTTTTAACGAAATTGATGAAGAAGATAAGCAAGTTTTATCTTGTGTTTGTGTTGGAATAGATAGAGATGTTAGAACTAAAACAGGAAAAACTTTAACAACTATTAGATTTAATTATTTAGGACATTTAGTTTTGGGGAAATGGTTTAATCAGGGATTTATAAAAAATACTTTTAAAATAGGTCAAAGTTATGATTTAATGGGAAAGTTCAAAAAGGTAACTAATAGATTAGAAGTTATTAACCCTATTATTGGAGTTAAAATGGCAAAGGAAAACGAAATAGTACCTAAATATAGTTTAAAAGGTGATTTAAGCGATAAGATTTTAATTAAGCTTATAGGGAATTGTTTGGAACAAATAACAATTAGGGATAACTTACCTAAATATCTATTAGATAAATATAAAATGACTAATTTAGATTTTGCTATTAAAAATATACATTTTCCTAAAGGGAGAAGGGAACTTGAATTAGCAATAAACAGATTGAAATTTCAAGAGCTATTTACTTATTCAATGAAACTTTTAATGTTAAAAAAGAATCTTAGGACTAAGAATGGAATTACATTTCAATTAGTTGATGAATTAAGAGATTTAAAAGCTGCACTTCCCTATAGTTTAACAGATGCACAAACAAGGGTTGTGCGAGAAATATTAAGAGATCAAAAAAGTCCCTGGCCGATGAATAGATTAGTTCAAGGGGATGTTGGTAGTGGAAAAACAGTAGTTGCATTAATTGCAATGTTTAATGTAGTTAAAAACGGATATCAAGCTACATTAATGGTGCCAACAGAAATATTAGCAAATCAGCATTATTTAGAGGCGAAGAAATTATTAGAACCATTTAATATACATATAGAATTATTAACTGGAAGTACATCAATGAAAGAAAAAAGACGTATTAAGGAACTTATTACAACGGATGAGCCGCTTATTGTAATTGGTACTCATGCATTAATACAAGAAGATGTTGATTTTAAAAATTTAGGAATGGTAATTACGGATGAACAACATAGATTTGGGGTTGAGCAAAGAAGCAGATTGATTAATAAGGGTAGAAGACCTGATGTAATGGTAATGACAGCTACACCAATTCCAAGAACTTTAGCTTTATATGTTTATTCGGATTTAGATATTTCTGCTATAGATCAGCTTCCACCTGGAAGAAAACCTATAGATACAAGATTTTTTAATGAAAATGAAAGAAATTCCGCTTATGATTTAGCTTTGGATGAAATAGAGAAGGGTAGACAGGTTTACATAGTATGTCCACTAATTGAAGAAGATGAAGATATGAAATTAAATTCTGTAGAAAAACTTTATAATGAATTAAGTGATGGTATGTTTAGGGGTATACCAATAGAAATTCTTCATGGAAAAATGAAGCCAAAAGAAAAGGATGAGATAATAGGAAGATTTAAAAATAATGAAACAAAAGCTATTATTTCAACAACGGTTATTGAAGTTGGAGTTAATGTACCTAATGCATCTGTAATGATAATTGAAAATGCTGAAAGATTTGGTCTTGCACAATTACATCAATTGAGAGGAAGAGTTGGTAGAGGTAGCTATGAATCCTATTGTTTTTTAATTGCAAAAGCAAAAAGTGAAAATACCAAAAAGAGAATGGAAATAATGACGACTTCAACTGATGGTTTTTATATATCAGAAGAGGACTTAAAGTTAAGAGGTTCAGGTGAAATGTTTGGTAGAAGGCAAAGTGGAGATGAAGAATTTATTTTAGCTAATATATATGATGATTTAAATATATTAAAATGTGCTAAAAGCGAAGCAAGGTTATTACTTGATTCAGATGAACCAGAAAAGGTAAAGTTCTGTAACGAAGTTAAAAATTCATTAGAAAGATGGAGTAAATATATCTGTTTTAATTAAGTGAACCTCCAAATTTTAATTTGGTTAGGTGAACTTACTCCTATGAGCAAAAGTAAAGAGTGAATTTCCATTAATAAAAAAATTGTTAATAAATTAATTATATGTTAGAATTATTATGTTAATGACAAAGGAGGAAATTAAATGAGAATTATAGCAGGAAAAGCAAGAGGACGTAAGTTAATACCTCCAGCAACTATGGAAACTAGGCCGACTTTAGATAGAGTTAAAGAAGCTATGTTTAGTACTATACAAAATCATTTATTAGATGCGATAGTAATTGATGTATTTGCTGGAACTGGTAGCTTGGGTTTAGAAGCAGCAAGTAGAGGTGCTAAAGAAGTATATTTAGTAGATAAGAGTGCTGTAACATTTCCATTATTAAAAGAAAATGTTGATAATTTAAAATTTAGTGATTTTTGTTTTCCTTTAAATAAGGATTCGTATGATGTGTTAAGGGATTTAGCTAAAAAAGGAAAGGTAATGGATGTTATTTTTATAGATCCACCTTATTGTAAAGAGATGATTCCTGAGGCAATGAAAATTATAGAAGAAAATAAAATGTTAAATGAAGATGGTATTATAGTTACTAAAATAGATTCTATAGAAGAAATATATGAAGGTTATGGTAGCATAAAGTTATACAAATCTAAGAAATATGGTAATACAACAGTTTGTTATTATAAAATTAATTAACTTAGGGAGAAGAATATGAGAGTAGCAATTTATCCGGGAAGTTTTGATCCTATTACTAATGGGCATTTAGATATTATTACAAGAGGGTCTAAAGTTTTTGATAAACTTATAGTTGGTGTATTGGTTAATATCGACAAGGTAGGATTGTTTTCTATTGAAGAGAGGGTAGAATTAATAAAAAGAGTAACATCACATTTACCTAATGTAGAGGTTGTTAGTTTTAATGGGCTTTTAGTAGACTTAGCAAGAAAATATGATGCAAAGGTTATACTTAAAGGATTAAGGGCTGTAACAGATTTTGAATATGAATTTCAAATGGCGCTTATGAATAACCAGTTAGATTGTGAGATTGAAACATTGTTTATGACTACAGCTGCTGCGAATTCATTTTTAAGTTCATCATCAGTAAAGCAGGTTGCAAAGTTTGGTGGCAAAATTAATGGATTAGTTCCAGATGAAATAGTTGAAGATGTTGTTAAGAAAATTAAGGGATAGAAGTTAGGGGGAATATTTTTGGAGAATATGGATTCGAGTGTATATGAATTGTTAGAATACCTACAAGATATGGTGGAAAATTCCGCGAAAATGCCTATTACAGGTAAAACAATAATTGATAAAAAGGAATTTAATGAAGTAATTGAACAAATCATGAATTGTCTTCCAGATCAATTTAAAAAGGCGCAATGGATTGTTAGTGAGAAGGATAGAATTCTTGCTGATGCGCAAAAAGAATATGATAGTGTAAAAAAAGAAACAATTGAAATCATGAAGCAAAATGTTGAAAGTCATGATATTGTAAGAGAAGCAAAGTTAAGAGCTAATGAAATAATAGCTTTAGCACAAAGAGATGCTAAAGCTATTAGAATAGGATCTAGAGAATATTCAAATGAAATATTAACACAATTAGATGCAGAAATTGAAAAGCAAAAAGCTGCATTAATAAAATCTATGCAAGATTCATTTGAAAAAGTGGCAAAGGATATAGATGATAACTTAACACAAACAGGCACTATAATTAAAGAAAATATAGCAGAATTAAGAACGATGTAATTTCTTTGATATTGCAATAATTAAAGTACATATCAGTGATAGTAATATAAATAAGTAAATTATTATTGTAATATTGTAGTTATCAGGAATAAATGTTGATGTATAAGCAGTGTATTTAAGTGTAAATACACTGCTTATTACAAATGTAATAAAGAAGCTAATTATTCCTTGAATCAATTTATAAAAGCTATATTTTGCTAAAGATACATTGTATTTTGATACAAATGAGCTTATTTGAGCTATTACTGATAATCCGGAAAAAGAACAAATAAAGCTAATTATAGATAACTTAAAGGGGATTGTTAAAGGTAATGTAGTTATAAGTTTACAACCATTTGTAAATTCTACACTACCTAAAAATATACCATAAAGTGAATACTGAGGAAGATTTAAAAAATTTTCTATATTACTAAAAATAATGCTTATATAAGCATTATTTTTTATTATGCTTATAATTATAGAAAATAAAACTACAAAAGAGCCAACTTGTAAAGTTGTATTTACACCATTATCAAGTGCAGATTTTAATGCAGTTCCAAAATTAATATTGGATGTATTTGCTGGAACTTCCTTCATATTTGATAGATTTTTACTTTGTTTAATTGTTAAAATACCTACAATCATTGGAGCTAAATAATTACCTATAAGTAAAATAAATCCTAATTTTATATCTCCGAGCATTGTGGCTCCGATAGATCCTATTAAAAACATAGGGCTTGCATTACTTGCAATATTTAATAATCTTTCAAATTCTTTTCTGTCTATGTAACCTAAAGAGTAAAGATCGCAACAATATTTGCAACCAAGGGGGTAACCACTTAATATACTTGCTACTATTGGAAAAGATGATGATTTTGAAAGTTTTAATGGTTTGCAAAACAAAGGTCCTAGAATTTTAGAATATAGACTGACACCGTCATAGGAAATTAGTAAATTACATATAACTGAAAAAGGAAAAATTGTTGGAACTATAGTCTTAACTACTAGATTTACCCCTACTAAGGCAGCGTCAATACAACTTTGAAGATTAGAAACAAATAAAAAAATAAATACTGTAATTAAGATACACATAAAATAATTTTTGTTAACTTTTAATAATTTGAATAAAAGTAACAGTAGTAAAAATATGATTATTAGTAAAAAAATAATACTATACATGGTCATCCCTCCCATCTATAGTATTTATATGCTGTATATATTGTAATATTAATATTTTATTATAGGACTTTTAAGATAATCATTATAAGGATTAACTTTATTATTTAATATTGAATAAGCAGCTGTTGCTTGTAAATCAAATTTTAATAATGGATTATCTGAAAATCTTGGTACTTTAGTTATTAAAGGAATAGAAGAATTACTTTTAATTAATGAAAGAATTTCTCTTCCTTTTTTATTGAAGCCTAAAACTCTAGCATATAAGTTGTTAGTATCTTCTATATTTTTAAAACAATCATTATCAAGTCCTAGATATATGTGTGTAAGTAATCTTGAAATCTTACTATATGTATATCTTTTGCTTTTTATTTTTAATATAAATTCATCGTATGAATTAGATGAAGATATTTCTTTAATTATTTTATTTTCTAAACCTTCTGTTATTTCATAAAGATTGTTAAAATTTATACAGTTAGTTTGGATTTTGTACTTAATATACTTGAACATTTCTTCATCGAAGATAAAATCATAATTCTCTTCTTGCAATTTACTAAAAATTTCATAAGACTCTAATGGAATCAAATTTTTAATATTTTCAATAGGGGATGAAGATTTTAAAACTTCTCTAATTGAAGTTGCAGAAGAGAAAGAAGTAGATATCTCTTTATCGTTATAATTTGAACCTTCACGCCTTAAGGTTACAGGATTAATGGAACTTCCTAGTTTTAAAATAGCTTTTATATATTCAATACCTAAAATGTTATTTGATGAAGTGACGATATTATTTATATCTTCATCATTTAAATATTCTATTAAGCTTTTTTCTCGAGATTTTGCAAAAGTAAGACCTAATGATAAATTTCTTTTCAATAAATTTTGAAAATCAGAATCTTCGCTTACAAGGACCTTAGCAATTTCTAATAGTTTTTTGCTGTCCCCGCACTCGGAGCCAAAGAAAATATTATCAACTACTCCTAAAGAGTTTAATATTGAAACAGCACCTTTTGCAAAAAATTCTGCAGAAGAGACAGCATAAAAAGTTGGAAGTTCTATTATTAAATCAACTCCATTATTTAAAGCCATTTCAGTTCTTTGCCACTTGTCTACTATGGCAGGGCCGCCTCTTTGTACAAAGTTTCCACTCATAATGCATATTACACCATCACAGTTTGTTTGTTTCTTTGCTTCTTCTAAATGGAATTTATGACCATTATGAAATGGATTATATTCAGTAATTATTCCTGTTATATTCATATTTTAACTCCTTTTTGGGAAATATAAAAATATTATAGCATAGAGGAGGAAAAGTGAAAGGTTTTATATAATATAAATATTATATAAGATTTAAACGTGTATAAAATTCAGAAAATTTATAATATAAAGAATTAATTTTTTGCGCAATTTAGGTATTGAAATATATGCATACATGGGAGTATATTAGTATTGTTGATGAGACCGTATAAATTCGAAAGGGGAAATTAGATATGGAACTTATGGATAAATTATGGAACGCTGCTAAAGAAAATAAGCAAAGAATTGTTTTACCTGAAGGTGATGAGGAAAGAACAATTGTTGCAACAGAAAAAATCCACAAATTAGGTTTAGCATTTCCAATCTTAATCGGTAACGAAGAAAAAATATTACAAAAGGCTAAAGAGCTTGGAGTTGATTTAACAGGAGTTGAAATTATAAATCCTGAAAAATCAGATAGACTACAAGATTATATAAATGCATTTTATGAGTCAAGAAAAAATAAAGGTATGACTATAGAAAAAGCAGATAAAATCGTTAGAGATCCATTATACTTTGGAACAATGATGGTAAAGTTAGATGATGCTGATGGAATGGTTTCAGGTGCTGTTCATACAACAGGTGATTTATTAAGACCAGGTTTACAAATTATAAAAACTGCACCAGGGGTTTCAGTAGTATCAAGTTTCTTTATTATGATGGTACCAGGATCTAAGTATGGAGAAAATGGAATGTTATTATTCTCTGACTGTGCTGTTAATCCAAATCCTAATTATGAACAATTAGCTGCAATTGCAATTGCAACAGCTGATACAGCACGTAACCTTTGTAAGGTTGAACCAAGAGTTGCTATGTTATCATTCTCAACTATGGGAAGTGCAGACCATGAAATGGTTGACAAGGTTAGAAAGGCAACAGAACTTGCAAAAGAGTTAAGACCTGATTTATTAATTGATGGTGAGCTTCAATTAGATGCAGCTATAGTTGAAAGTGTTGCAGCTCAAAAGGCTCCAAATAGTAAAGTTGCAGGTAAGGCAAATGTATTAATATTCCCAGATTTACAATCAGGAAATATTGGATATAAGCTTGTTCAAAGATTTGCAGGAGCTGAAGCTATAGGACCAATGTGTCAAGGATTTGCAAAGCCAATTAATGACTTATCTAGAGGATGTAACTCAGAAGATATCGTTAATGTTGTTGTTTTAACAGCAGTTCAAGCACAAGCTCAAAATACAAAATAGACAAAAATTAAATAGTTTTAAGAGGTGTTCAAAAATGAAAGTATTAGTTATAAACTGTGGAAGTTCTTCACTTAAATATCAATTAATCGATATGTCGACAGAAGAATCATTAGCTCAAGGATTAGTTGAGAGAATAGGAATTGAAGGCTCTGTTTTAACTCAAAAGGTTGAAGGTAGAGATAAATACATTATAAAACAACCAATGGCAGATCATAAGGATGCAATAAAGCTAGTTTTAGAAGCTTTAGTTGATGAGAAAAATGGAGTTATTTCATCTATGGATGAAATCTCAGCAGTAGGACATAGAGTTGTTCACGGTGGTGAAAAATACAATCAATCAGTTGTAATAAACGATGAAGTTAAGGCATACATAGAAGAATGCTTTAAATTAGCACCACTTCACAACCCAGCTAATATGATAGGAATTAATGCTTGTGAAGAATTAATGCCAAATACACCAATGGTAGCTGTATTTGATACTGCTTTCCATGGAACTATGCCAGAAGAAGCATACATTTATGCTTTACCATATGAATTATATCAAAAACATGGAATAAGAAAATATGGATTCCACGGTACTTCTCATAAATATGTTTCTCAAAAAGTAGCAGAAGTTATGGGAAGAGATATTAAAGATTTAAAAATAATCACTTGTCATTTAGGAAACGGTGCAAGTGTATGTGCTGTTAAAAATGGTGTTTCTGTAGATACTTCAATGGGATTCACACCACTTGAAGGAGTTGCTATGGGAACTAGATGTGGTAACATTGATCCAGCAATAGTTACTTTCTTAATGAAAGAAGAAGGTTTATCAGCTGATGAAGTAAATGATTTAATGAACAAAAAATCAGGTGTTCTTGGAATTTCAGGAATAAGCTCAGATTTCAGAGATATTGAAGATGGAGCATTCAAAGATAAAGATCCAAGAGCTATATTAGCACTTAAAGTATTTGAATATAAAGTAAGAGCTACAATAGGATCTTATGCTGCAATTATGGGCGGAGTTGATGCTATAGTATTTACTGCTGGTGTTGGAGAAAATGGTCCAGAAACTAGAGAAGAGTGCTTAAAGGGATTAGAATTCTTAGGAGTAGAAGTAGATAGAGAAGCTAACAATGTTAGAGGTAAGGTAAGAGAAATATCAAAACCAGGATGCAAAGTTAAAGCATTTGTTATACCTACAAACGAAGAATTAATGATTGCAAGAGACACTTTAGAATTAATACAAAAGTAATTATGTAAATAAGCTTGACTTTTATGTCTTAGCTTTATATAATAAATTGTGTTTGAATTCAGTAAATTTTGGCGAGGAGTGAAAAATCGCTTGGCTCGAGCTATACATAAAGTATAATATACCTTTAAAGGTATGAGGAAATCTTCCAGAGCATAAGATATGATTATTAATTTTTCAGATTTATTGTCTAAAAAAAATAGGAAAAAAGAAATATCTTTATCATTCGAGTTAGAACCTTTTGAATTCGAAGGAGAAGAAATTAGAGCAATTGAAAAAGTTGATGTTAAAGGGGTTGCAATATCTGAAAAAGATGTTATATTAATAGAGGCTTCGATAAAAACAAAACTAAAGTTAAATTGTTCGAGATGCTTAGATACCTTTATCTATCCAATAGATATTGATATAGAAGAAAGGTTTACAAACGATCCAGATCTTGAAGATGATGGAATAATGTTTGTAGATGGTGATACAATTGATATTACCGAAATTATTGAAAATTGTATTATTTCAACCTTACCTATCAAAAGACTTTGCAAAGAGGACTGTAAAGGACTATGTTCTGTATGCGGTGCGAATAAAAATGTTGAAAATTGTAGTTGTTTAGATTATGATGTAGATGTTAGGCTTGCAAAGCTTAGAGAGTTGTTTGGGGAATAAGGAGGTGTAATAATGGGAAATCCAGCTAGAAAGACATATAGAGCAAAGAGAGATTCTAGAAGAGCTCAAACTTTTAAGTTAAGCTTACCAGGAATAGTTGAATGTCCACAATGCCACGAAATGAAGATGGCTCACAGAGTTTGTAAGAACTGTGGATTCTACAAAGGTAAAGAAGTAGTTGCTTCAACTGAAGAATAAAAGAAAGTCATTTGACTTTCTTTTCTTTGTATATAAAGAAATAAGGGGTGAAAGAAATGAGAATTGCTATAGACGGTATGGGTGGAGATAATGCACCACAAGCAGTTATTAATGGTGTTATTCAAGCTTTAAATGAATATAACGATTTGGAATTTTATATTACAGGCCCAGAAGAGGTTATTAAGGAGCAGTTAGCAAAGGAAGGTTACAATGGTGACAAAATTAACATAGTTGATGCTAAAGAAGTTATAAGTACTAATGAGCATCCAGTTATGGCTATACGAAAGAAAAAAGATTCAAGTCTTTGTAAAGCTTTAAGTCTTGTTAAAGAGAAAAAGTGTGATGCAGTATTATCTGCAGGAAGCACTGGAGCTTTTTTAGCTGGCTGTAATTTTATAGTTGGAAGAATTAAGGGGGTTAAAAGACCAGCCTTAGCACCTATTATGCCAGGAAAGAATGCACCATTTATGATTGTTGATGCTGGAGCAAATGTAGATTGTAAACCGGAATATTTAGTTCAATTTGCACATATGGGAAAAGAATATTATAAAGGTGTGCTAAATGGTGAGAATCCTAGCATTGGATTAGTTAATATTGGAGCAGAAGAAGAAAAAGGAAATGATTTAACAAAGAATACATACCAATTATTAAAGAATGAAGAAACTCTTAATTTTATTGGTAATGTTGAGCCTAGAGATGTTACTTTAGGGGATACAAATGTACTTGTTTGTGATGGCTTTGCAGGGAATACTATATTAAAGATGTATGAGGGTACGGCATCAACAGTATTAAATATTGTTAAGGACGGTATGTTATCTTCAGGGATAACTGCAAAAATTGGTGCACTTTTATTGAAACCTGTTTTTAAAGATATAAAGAAAAGATTTGATTATAAGGAATATGGAGGGGCTCCTTTCTTAGGTGTTGATGGTATATGCATTAAAGCACATGGAAGTTCAGATGGGAAGGCCTTTAAAAATGCTATAAGACAAAGTAAACAATTTTATGATAATAAAGTGTTAGATAAAATTAAAGTTGAATTAGAATTAAAAGCATAAAAAGTTTATTTAATATTATGTATTTAGAAATTTATAATCTTTAAATTTATTTTCATAATAAATATAAGTAATGCATATTGACTGTATTAAAAATATATAATATTATCTAAATGGGTGTGTTTAGGAGGTGAAAGAATGTTTGAGAAAGTTAGAGAAATCATTGCTGATAAGTTAAGCATTAGTGAAGATGAAATTACTATGGATTCATCATTTTTAGAAGACTTAAATGCAGATTCTTTAGATATCGTTGAGTTAATAATGGCTTTAGAAGATGAGTTAGATATGGAAATACCAGACGAAGATGCTGAAGGTTTTGTAACTGTTGGCGATGTAGTTAAATATGTAAAGTCACATGTTGAGGAATAAATAAGATCCCGCAGAATTTGCGGGATTTTATGTTATAAATTACTTTAAGTAAAATTTATCAAATAGTTTATTCTTGAATTTGTTTTTGTAAGCAAGTTGAAGAATAAACTTGAAGGAGTGTAAAAAATGAATAATTTCTATCAGAAAGAAGCGGAAGAAATAATAGGGATTAAATTTAATGAACCTAAATTATTGCTTACGGCTTTAACACATTCATCTTATGCAAATCAGCATAGAGATGAAGAGTATAATGAAAGATTTGAATTTTTAGGAGATGCTATTCTTCAAGTATGCATAACTGAATACTTATTTTTAAATTATAAAGATAAAAGCGAAGGTGAATTAACAAAAATTCGTAGTTTGATTGTTTGTGAAAATTCATTATATGAAATAGGTAAATCTCTTAATTTAGGATATCTTTTAAGAATGAGTAAAGGTGAAGAGTTAACAGGAGGGCGTGAAAGAGTTTCATTAATTGCCGATGCAGTTGAAGCTTTAATTGCAGCTATATACTTAGATAAGGGATTAGAATTTACTAAGGATTATATTATAGGTAGATTTGAAGAAATAATTAAAAAAGCGATAAATAATGATATTATTTTAGATTATAAGACTAGATTGCAAGAATATCTTCAAAAAAATGGTGAAATATCGATAGTTTATGAGCTTATTAAGTTTGAAGGACCACCACATAGAAGAAAATTCTACACAAAACTAATTATTGATAATAAAGAATTAACATGTGGAGAAGGATATAGTAAAAAAGAATCTGAACAAAATGCAGCAAAGGCAGCATTAGAAATTTTGGAGGAAAAAAATGAGTAAGAATTATTATATAATTCCTATTTTTATTTCACATCAAGGATGTCCTCATCAATGTGTTTTTTGTAATCAAGATAGAATTGCAGGGAAATATGAAGAAGTATTTGCTGAAGATGTAAGAAATACAATTGAAGAGTATTTAAGCACAATTAACAAAGGTGCTACAGTAGAAGTATCATTCTTTGGTGGAACATTTACAGCTATTAGTGTGGCTAAACAAAAAGAATTGCTAGAAGTAGCTAGGGAATATAAACAAAAAGGGTTAATTAACAAAATAAGGTTATCTACAAGACCAGATGCCATATCTCCATATATTTTAAGTTATTTAAAGGAATACTGTGTAGATATAATTGAGTTAGGAGTGCAATCCTTAAATGATGAAGTATTAAGAAAATCAGGAAGAGGTCATTCTGTAGAGCATGTTGAAAAAGCATCAAAATTAATAAAGGAAGCTGGGTTCACTTTAGGGCATCAAATAATGCCAGGATTACCAGGTGATAATTTTGAAATAGATATTGAAAGTGCTAAAAAATCTATAGCAATGAAGCCAGATATTTGTAGAATATATCCATCATTAGTCATTAAGGATACTCCAATGGAAGATATGTATAATAGAGGAGATTATAAGCCTTATTCATTAGATGAAGCTGTATATATTTCAGCAGAAATGTTAAAATTATATAATGAAGCTAAAGTAAAAGTAATAAGAATTGGCCTTCAGCCAACAGATACTATTACTACAGGAAAAGATATAGTTGATGGTCCTTTCCACCCTGCATTTAGGGAACTTGTTGAAGGGTATTTAATTTGTGAAAGTCTAAAGGAAAAAGCGCCACAAGAAAAAGATATAATTATAGAAATAAATGAAAAAGATATTAGTAAATTATATACTAATAGAAAGTATTATTTTAATAAATTTTTAAATAGCAGAAATAGCAAGACATATGTACATACAAATAATAAAATAAAAAAGGGTAGGCTAAAATTAACTGTTATTGAAAAAGTAGAAGAATTTAAAATATAAACTGAATTTTAAGCTTAAGATAGAGTTTTAATTTCTCATTAAGATTAAAATTTCATATTTAGGGCTGTGCCAGTTGTTATCTCTATACTAAAGAAGTGAGAGTGTTACAGATAGCTAGCCATGAGATAAATTTGACTTATATGACAAGGGCAAGGGGTACAAAATAAGGAATTAAGCAATCTTTATTTACACCTTTTGAATCTTGTCATTGCTTTATTGATATTTCTTTAGCTTTAATATAAACTAAAGGAAGAATGGAGTGTGTTATTTATGAAGGCAAAGACAAGACAAAAAATGCTTTATGTTATTACAGTGTTTATGCTAATTGCATTTATACTTGGGTTAGTACCAGCAATTTTCTAAATTAGATAAGGAGTGTATTTATGTTTTTAAGGTCGCTTGAGATACGTGGATTTAAATCTTTTGCAGATAAAACAGAGCTAAGGTTTAAAAAAGGTGTAACAGCAGTAGTTGGACCTAATGGTAGCGGTAAGAGTAACGTATCTGACTCTGTAAGATGGGTTTTAGGAGAGCAAAGTGTTAAGAGTCTTAGAGGGGGGAAGATGGAAGATGTAATTTTCTCTGGGACTCAATTTAGAAAACCTCTAGGACTTGCACAAGTATCTCTTACATTAGATAATTCAGATGGTGAATTAGCAACTGAATATAATGAGGTAACTGTTACAAGAAGAATATTTAGATCAGGTGAAACAGAATATTTAATTAATAATCAAAAATGTAGATTAAAGGATATTACTGAATTATTTATGGACACAGGAATAGGTAAAGAGGGATATTCTATAATTGGACAAGGTAAAATAGATGCTATATTAAGTGGTAAACCAGAAGAGAGAAGAGCTCTTCTTGAAGAGGCAGCAGGAATTGTAAAATATAAGTCTAGAAAAGAAGAAGCAGAAAAAAGGCTTGATAATACAGATAATAATCTTGTTAGAATTAGAGATATTATTGCTACATATGAAGAAAGACTAGAGCCATTAAGAGTTGAAAAAGAGAAGGCTCTAAAATATAAAGAGTTGGCTGAGCAGTTAAACGTTAAAGAGGTTTCTGTTTTAGTAAACTATATTGATAAAGTATCTATAGATATTGAAGGATTAAGTTCTGAAATAGAAAAGAGACAAGAAGTTGTAGATAAAAAGAGGGAAGAACTTAGAAGATTTAAAGAAGAACTTGATAAACTACAAGAAAAAGTCGAAGGCTTAGAGAGAAAAAATAAGTTAGAAAAAGAAGAATATTATAACAAAAAAGAAGAACATTCTAATCATAATAGAGATATTGAACTTTTTAATGAAAGAATTAATAATTTTACTTCATTAATTGAAAAAGAAGAAAATGAAATAAAAGGACTTAAAGATTCTTTAGATAGATTATATATTGAAAAAAGAGAGTTAGAAGAAAGTTTAAATGCTAAGGCTCAGGAAAATAAAGATAAAACTACTGAAATAAGAGAGATAGAATCTTTAATTAATGAAATTACTATAAAAATAGATAAAACACAAAGAGAGTTATCAACTCTTAAAAATAATGAGTATGAAATTATTTCTAAGAATTCGAATATTAATAATAGTATTCAATTATTAGAAAAAGATATTAAAGATAAAAATGAAATTGAAGAGTCTTTAGAAAGTTCTATAGTAACTTTAGAAGGTAATTTAGCTATAAATGTAGGAACTATTGAAGAATTTAAGCAAAAGCTTAAAAATACAAGAGATGATATTTCAAGTATTGAAGAGGAAGTAGTTTCTATAAGAAAAGAATTATCTAAGACGCATTCTAATTTAAATAATAAAGATAATAAGCTAAAGATGTTATCTAAGAAAATAAATGAATCAGAAGCAACTCATACAACTTTATCTAATTTAGAAAAGCATTATGAGGGATATAATAGGACTGTTAAGAATTTAATGGATCATATTGAAAAAGGGCGAGTACAAGGAATAAAAGATATTAAGGTTCTTGGAGAAGTTTTTGAAGTAGAAAAGCAATATGAAACAGCTATTGAAATTGCATTAGGTGGATCAATTTCTAATGTTATTACGGTTACTGAAAATGATGCGAAAAATTTAATATCTTATTTAAAATCAAGAGGTCTTGGAAGAGCTACATTCTTGCCACTTAATATAATTAAGGGGAAAAGATTAGATGTACCTGTAGAAATTCAAAAAGCTAAAGGATACTTAGGGATTGCATCAGATATTTTAAAGTATGATGTAAAATATAAAGGTGTAATTGACTACAACTTAGGTAGAACTATTATTGCTGAAGATATGGATTGTGCTCTTAATATTTCTAAAATAGGAAGACATAATTATAAGATTGTAACTTTAACTGGTGAGGTAATTAATCCAGGGGGAGCACTAACTGGAGGAAGTATTCAGGGGAAGAATGCAAATCTTCTTGGTAGAAAAAGAGAAATTGAAGAGCTTGCTTCAAATATTTTAAAGTTAAAACAAACTTATAATAATGAAGTTAATGTGTTTAATGAAATAAAACGTACTATTAAAGAGTTAGACGAGGAAATATTAAATAAAAGAGAAGAAATACACAGTAAAAACATCGAATTAACAGTTTTAGATGGAGATATAAAAGCGCTTGTTAATGATGGAGATAAGCTAAGTAAAGGTATAGAAAAAGCAAAAAAAGATATAGAAGAAAATAAACGTAATATTAAGTATTTAATTGAAAAACTTGAAATTAAGAAAGAAGAGTTAAATAAATTAGATGCAAAAAGAGAAGAACGTAAAGAAAGATTAAAAGTTATAGAAGAGGAATTAGTTAATAATACTAAAGAAAGAGAAAGACAAAAGGAATTATTAGTTAATTTAAAGGTTAATAGTGCTACATTAGAAGAAAGTCTTCAAGGTCAAAGAATGCAATTATCATCTAAAAATTTAGAGATAAGAGAAAAAGAAGTAAAAATAAAGCAATTATTAGTAGGTATAGCTAATAACAAAGACAATATAAAAGCTTTAGGTGAAGATGTTAATAATAAGAAAAATGTATTAAAGGAAATTGAAGTAAGAGTAATAGAACTTGAAAATATTTTTAAGGAAGATGAAATTTTAAAAGTCAAAATTAAAGATGAATATAAAGTTAAAGAAAGTTCTACTAATGAAATAATTGAAGCTATAAGGATAGATGAAGGTGAGCTTAATAAAAGGGCAATACAATTTGCTAGAATAGAAAGCGAACAGGAGTCATTATATAATAGATTGAATACAGAATTAAATTTAACTCTTGCAGAAGCAAAAGAAATTGCTATAGAAGTTGAAAGTGTTAATGATTTAAAAGAAGAAATTTCAATACTTAAATCAAAGATAGCTTCTTTAGGAACTGTAAATTTATCAGCAATTGTTGAATATGATGAAGTTTGTGAAAAATATGAATTTATGTCATCTCAAGAATTAGATTTACAAAAGGCTAAAGAAGAGCTTATTGGGGTTATTGAAGAAATGACAATCCAAATGCAGGAGTTATTCAAAGAAAACTTTAAGATTTTAAACGAAAACTTTGGAGAAACTTTTAGAGAATTATTTAAAGGTGGTAGTGCAGAGCTTATTTTAGGTGGAGATGATATATTAAATTCTAATATAATTATTAATGTTGAACCACCAGGGAAGAAGCTTCAAAACATTAATTTAATGTCAGGGGGAGAAAAGGTTCTTTCTGCAATTGCATTATTATTTGCAATATTGAAAATGAAACCTACGCCATTCTGTATTCTTGATGAAATAGAGGCTGCTTTAGACGATGCAAATGTTTATAGATATGCAGAATTCTTAAAAGCATTTTCTGAAAATATTCAATTTATAGTAATAACACATAGAAAAGGAACAATGGAAGCTAGTGATGTAATGTATGGTATAACTATGGAAGAAAAGGGAATATCAAAAGTAGTATCAGTAGACTTATCTAATAATTAGGAGGAGTTAAGATTATGTTTGGAAAATTATTTAACAATCTTAAAAATGGATTAACTAAAACAAGAAATGCGTTAACAGATAAAATAAATGAAGCTTTAAATTTAGCTGTAACTATTGATGATGATTTATATGAGGAATTAGAAGAAATACTTATAATGGCTGATATAGGTATGGATACTACTATGGAAATTATCGATAGATTAAAAGATAAAATAAGAAAAGAAAAAATTAATGATGTTGAATTAGTTAGACCTGCATTAAAGAGTGTAATAGCTGATATGATGAAGGATAATAATGAAGAAAGTGAAGAAAGTGTTACTGGAAAAGAAGTAATTTTGGTAATAGGTGTAAATGGTGTTGGTAAAACTACTAGTATAGGTAAACTTGCGGCAATGAATAAAGCTGAAGGGAAAAAAGTTTTACTTGCAGCAGCAGATACTTTTAGAGCTGGAGCTATTGATCAATTAGTTGTTTGGAGTGAAAGAGCAAAAGTTGATATAGTTAAGCATGAAGAAGGATCAGATCCTGCAGCTGTAGTATTTGATGCTATTAATGCTTCTAAATCAAGAGGTGTTGATTTGCTAATTTGTGATACAGCAGGTAGATTACACAACAAGAAGAACTTAATGGATGAGTTAGGTAAAATTAATAGAGTAATAGATAGAGAGTTATCTGGCGCTCATAAGCAAACTTTATTAGTTTTAGATGGAACAACAGGTCAAAATGCTGTAATTCAAGCTAAGCAATTTATGGATGTTTGTCCGATAGATGGAATAATATTAACTAAACTTGATGGAACAGCTAAAGGTGGAGTTGTAATTTCAATTAAAAATACTTTAAACATACCTGTTAAGTATATAGGTGTAGGAGAAGGTATTGATGATTTACAAGTTTTCGATCCAGAAAGCTTTGTAGAAGCACTATTTTAGTTAAAAGTTAAGAGTTAAGGGTTAAATTTAGCTGGTGCTAAATTTATAAAATATATAAAACTTCTTAAAGAAGTTTTAATCCTAACTATTAACTATAAACTCAAAACTATTAACTAAAAAAATTTGTTGCTAAAAATTATTTTACTAATTAAAATAACTATAGATACCAATAGGTATAAAATCATAGGAATAGCAGTAGTTTAGCACTTTATATTGAGATTTAAAAAAAATAATTAAGTGTTAAGTAAAAATACTTGACACCTAATTATTATTCTGTTAGAATCTCATATGTGGGTAAGGTGATATGCATGGAAGATAGAGTTGAGATTTCCTTATTAATGGATTTTTATGGTCCATTACTTACGGAAAAGCAAAAAAGTATCATGGAGCTATATTACAATGAGGATTTATCATTAGCTGAGATTGCTGAATTAAACAACACGAGTCGCCAAGCGATTCATGACCTTATAAAAAGATGCTATAAACAATTTCTAGCCTATGAAAGTAAATTAAATTTACTACAAAAGTCTTTTGAAAAAGAAAAGAAAATTATTAATTTATTAGAAAAAATTAATGAGAAATATTCTTTATCAAATGAAGATTATACGAGTTATAAAGAAGCACTAGAAAATTTATAGGCATAGGAGGGTTACCATGGCTTTTGAAGGTTTAGCTGATAAGTTACAAGAAACGTTTAAGAAACTTAGAGGCAAAGGTAAATTAAGTGAAAAAGATATAAAAGAAGCCATGAGAGAAGTAAAACTTGCATTATTAGAAGCTGATGTTAACTTTAAAGTTGTAAAAACTTTTGTTAAAAATGTTAGTGAAAAATGTGTAGGTAGTGAAGTTTTAGAAAGCTTAACACCTGCTCAGCAAGTCATCAAGATTGTTAATGATGAACTTACAGATCTTATGGGTGGTAGTGAAAGTAAAATTAACTTCTCAAGTGTAGGACCAACTGTTATTATGTTAGTTGGGCTACAAGGAGCGGGTAAAACCACAATGGCTGGTAAACTTGCACTACAATTAAGAAAAGACAAGAACAAGAAACCTCTTTTAGTTGCATGTGATATATATAGACCAGCAGCTATTAAACAATTAGAGGTAGTAGGAAAGCAAATTGACATTCCAGTTTTCCAAATGGGTGATAAAATTAGCCCTGTACAAATTGCCAAAGAAGGTATAAAATACGGTAGGGAAAACGGAAATAATGTTGTAATTATAGATACAGCTGGTAGACTTCATATAGATGAAGAGCTGATGACTGAACTTAAAGATGTAAAGGCTGAAGTTAATCCTTCAGAAATCTTACTTGTTGTTGACTCAATGACAGGGCAAGATGCTGTGAATGTTGCAGAAACCTTTAACGAAGCACTTGATATCTCAGGAGTTATATTAACAAAGCTTGATGGAGATACAAGAGGTGGAGCTGCTTTATCAATTAGACATATGACTCAAAAACCAATTAAATTTATTGGTGTTGGGGAAAAGATGAACGATTTTGAAGTATTCCATCCAGATAGAATGGCTAATAGAATATTAGGTATGGGTGATGTACTTTCATTAATCGAAAAGGCTCAAGAAGCTATTGATGAAAAAGAAGCTAAAGAGTTAGGTCAAAAAATGATGGAAAATGACTTTACTTATGATGACTATTTAACTGCTATGGAGCAGATGAAAAAATTAGGATCATTGAGTAAAATCATGGAGATGATACCGGGGGTTCCTAAGGAAATGAAGGAAATTGACTTTGATGCTGGTGAAAAGCAATTAGCTAGAGTAAAAGCAATAATACATTCAATGACTCCAAAGGAAAGAAGAAACCCAAAACTTATAGTAGGATCTTCTTCAAGAAAGAAGAGAATAGCTATGGGGTCTGGTACATCATTACAAGAAGTTAACAAACTCATAAAAGGACACGAAATGATGAGAAAGCAAATGAAGCAAATGAAGTCATTGACTAAAAAGTCCAAGAAAGGTCTATTTGGTAAATTACCTTTTTAAGAGTTTATATATATAACCCTTTGAAGGAGGTGAAATTAATGGCAGTAAAAATCAGATTAAGAAGAATGGGTGCTAAGAAAGCTCCTTTCTACAGAGTTGTTGTTGCTGATTCAAGAAGCCCAAGAGATGGTAGATTCATCGAAGAAATCGGGTACTACAATCCAATAACAGAACCTGCAGAAATCAAAATCGATGAAGAAAAAGCTACAAAGTGGATCAACAATGGTGCACAACCTACAGATGTAGTTAAGAGATTATTCAACACAGTAGGTCTTAACAAGTAATTTTTGGGAGGTGAACTCTGCATAGTACATAATGTATTTGCAGACTCTTATGAAAGATTTAGTTGAAATAATTGCTAAATCCCTAGTGGATAATCCTGATGAAGTTCGTGTAAATGAAGTTCAAGGAGAGCAAGACTTAATTCTTGAATTAAGGGTTGCTCCTGAAGATATGGGTAAGGTAATCGGTAAACAAGGTAGAGTAGCGAAAGCTATTAGAACCGTAGTAAAAGCCGCAGCACTAAACGAAGATCGAAAAGCAGTAGTTGAAATTATCGATGTAAAGAGTTAGGATTTTCCTAACTCTTTTTTTATTATAAAAATAGGGTTATTTCATGATGAATTTAATATGTACATTAATGTAGAGGTAAACAATAATTACTTTGCTAAAAGATGAAAAGTTTGATATAAATAATATAGGAAAAAATAAAGCTACATAAGAGGTGAAGTTTGTGAGTAAAAATTTAAAAGTAGGTAAGATAGTAAATACTCATGGTTTAAAAGGTGAAGTTAAAGTTATTCCATTAACTGATGATATGAGAAGGTTTGATGATTTAGAGCATGTATTAATAAATGGTAAAGAAGTTAAGATAGAAAGCTGTAAATATCAAAAAGATAGGGTTATAGTTAAGCTTGAAGGAATCAATAAAATTGAAGATGCTGAAAGACTTAAGGAAAAGTTTATGGAAGTAGAAAGAGAAAATGCAGTTGAACTTGAAGAAGATTGCTATTTCTTAGCTGATTTAAGAGAATGTACAGTATTCGATACAACTGGTAAAGAATTAGGTAAAATATATGATGTTATTCAAACTAAAAATAATGATGTATATTGGATTAGAAAACCTAAAGAATTACTAATACCTGTATTAAAAGATATAGTGTTGGATATTAATATAGAAGAAAGAAAAATAACTATAAAACCAGTAGGAGAATGGATGGATGAAGATTAGTATTCTTACTCTTTTCCCTGAAATGTTTAATATATTTAATCATAGTATAATAGGAAAAGCACAAGAAAAAGGATTAATTTCTATTAATACTGAAAATATTAGAGATTATACTTTAAATAAACATAAAAAGGTTGATGACTATCCATATGGGGGTGGAGCTGGTATGGTAATGGCAGCTCAACCAGTAGTAGATGCTATAAGAGCATGTAGAAAAAATAATAATGGGAAGGTTATTTTTTTAGGTCCTAAAGGAAAAACATTTAATCAAAAAATGGCAGAAGAATTGTCCAAAGAAGAAAATTTAATTTTCCTTTGTGGACATTATGAAGGAATAGATGAAAGAGCATTTAAAGAAGTAGATTTAGAAATTTCACTTGGAGATTTTGTATTAACAGGTGGAGAAATGGCTGCTATTCCAGTAATAGATTCTATTTTGAGATTAGTTCCTGGTGTTTTAAATAAATCTGAAAGTCATGAAGATGAATCTTTTTCTGATGGATTATTAGAATATCCACAATATACAAGACCGGAAGTTTTTGAGGGAGAAAGTGTACCAGCAGTATTAATTTCAGGACATCATGAGAATATTAGAAAATGGAGAAGATTAAAGTCTCTAGAAATTACAAGGGAAAGAAGACCAGATTTATATAAAAATGTTATTTTGACAAAAGAGGATAAAAAATTATTAAATAGTAAAAAATAATATCTTGAAATATAAAAAAACTTATGTTACAATAACTTTTGTGCTAGTACGGGCGTTCCGCTGTCAAAGTTTTGTTAAGAGCGTCAATTATCAATTTAGGAGGGAATGCACGATGAACGAAATATTAAGAGCTATAGAAGCAGAACAAATCAGAACTGATTTACCAGAATTCCACGTTGGGGATAATGTTAAATTACACGTTAAAGTTAAAGAAGGTAACAGAGAAAGAATTCAAATGTTCGAAGGTACTGTTATAAAGAGACAAAACGGTGGTTTAAGAGAAACTTTCACTGTAAGAAGATTAGCTTACGGAGTTGGAGTTGAAAGAACTTTCCCAGTTAACTCACCAATCATCGAAAAGATGGAAGTTACAAGAAGAGGTAAAGTAAGAAGAGCTAAGTTATTCTACTTAAGAGATAGAGTAGGTAAGGCTGCTAAAGTTAAAGAATTATTAACTAGATAATTTAAAGTTAATAAAGATATTAAGGGACTTAGTATTAAGTCCCTTTTTGTTTGCAATAATATAAGTGAAACTCTAAATCTTCGATTTAGTTAGTTGAACTTGCTTGAAAGTCCAAATTTTAATTTGCTAAGTTGAAGGTACACTTTAGTGTACTCAGCTATGGAAGAGAGTTGAGTTTCATTTGAAGGATTTAAACTTAATAAAAGAAATTTTAATTAACTTAACAAAACTTAAAGTTCAATATTTATTGAAAGTTGATTTAGATAAATATAATTGTTAAGAATAAATAATAGATATTTAGTTAAAGGAGGATGAATTATGGCTACAATAAATTGGTTCCCGGGTCATATGAAAAAAACAAAAAGAGAAATTGAAGATAATTTAAAGCTTGTTGATGCTGTAATAGAAATTAGAGATGCTAGAATTCCAAGAAGTTCTGCAAACCCAGATATAGATAAACTTTGTGCTGGAAAGCCAAGAATAATTTTATTAAATAAAAGTGATTTGACGGAAGCAAAGGTAACTAAAGATTGGATAAAAGAATTATCTAATGAAAATGTTAAGGTTTTAGAAGTTAATTGTTTAAAAGGTCAAGGATTACAACAAATAAAACCTGCATTATTAGAACTATTAAAAGAAAAGCATGAAAGAGCTAAAGCTAAAGGATTAGTTAAATTTATGATGAGAGTTATGGTAGTTGGTGTACCTAACTGTGGTAAATCTACATTTATAAATAAAATGGCAAGAAATAATATTGCTAAAACAGGAGATAGAGCTGGTGTTACTAAGAGCAAGCAATGGATAAAGACATCTCTTGATATGGAAATGTTAGATACTCCAGGTGTATTATGGCCTAAATTTGAAGATGAGAGAACTGCGTTAAATTTAGCCTTCACAGGAGCTATAAAAGATGAAATAATGGATATAGAAGAATTAGCGCTTAAGCTTGTTGAAAGACTTCAAGAGTATTATCCAGATAGATTGATAGAGAGATTTGGTATTACAGAAATACAAGAAAATCCATTAGATAATCTTGATGCCATTGCAAGAAAAAGAGGATGTATTATGGCTCGTAATGAAATTAATTATAATAGAATTGCCGTAATGCTTATTGATGAATTTAGAGGTGGAAAGCTAGGAAAGATTTCTTTAGAGCGTCCTGATGATGTTTTTGAAGAAGTTGAAACTGTAGTAAAAGAAGAAACTGAAAAAGAAAGAAAAAGAAGAATAAGAAAAGAAAAGAGAAATGAAAAGAAAAAGGAAAAGAGATAATGGATATATTAACTATGGATATTAGCGGTTTAAGCTATAAAATTGTTAAAGAAAAAGTTGATGAAATTAATGTCAATGAATTACATGATTCTCAAGAATTAATTAATATTATAGATATATTAAAGGCTGATAAAAGAAAAAATATCAATAGCTTAGGTGATAAACTTCAAAGAGCTAAGGAAAAGATAGAAAATGAAATCAAAAGAGTAAGAAGTATGTATGATTTTGATAAGTCTTTTGAAGGATTTAATATTATTGCTGGTGTTGATGAGGTTGGGAGAGGACCATTAGCGGGACCAATTGTTTCATGTGCTGTAGTATTAGATTTAAATGTTGTAGATGAAGAGTTAATATTATGGATAAATGACTCTAAGAAGTTAAATGAAAAGAAAAGAGAAGAGTTAGCAGAAGTTATAAAAGAAAAGGCATTAGCTTATCATATTGCTTCGCGTGATTCAAAGGAAATAGATTCTAGAGGAATTGGTGTTTGTAATAATGAAGTATTTCTTGAAGCATGCAATAGTTTAGAAGTTAAACCAGATTTAGTTTTATCTGATGGATATACAGTAAAGGGAATAAAAATACCTAATAAATCTGTTATTAAAGGAGATACAAAATCTGCATGCATAGCAGCTGCATCTATAGTTGCAAAAGTATATAGAGATAACTTAATGAAGGAATATTCAAAAAAATACCCATATTATGCTTTTGAAGAAAATGTAGGTTATGGAACATCTAAGCATATAGAAGGGCTTAAAGAATATGGGCCAACAGAAATACATAGAATGTCATTTTTAAATAATATATTAGAACGTTAGTTAATATGCTCTAAAAGCATCTTCTATATGATTAATAATATAAGAAGAGTTTAAGTTGTTAAATATTATTTCGATTATATCGTATCTAATATTGTAATCAAAATATTTTTTAGACATTGAATATAATTTTGAGAGTTTAATAATTTGATTTTGTTTATAGTAGGTAACAGATTCTATTGGGAAACCAAATGAATTTGAGTACCTACTTTTTATTTCGCAAAAAATTAGCAAATCTTTATTCATACACACAATGTCGATTTCGCCAAATCGATTTCTATAATTCATATTTAAAATTCTATAACCTTTAGATATTAGGTAATCACGAGCTAAACTTTCACCAAATTCACCAATTAACTTTTTGTAATTATTCATAAAATCACTCCTTATTTTAATGATGGACTATGAAATTATTTTTATTCATTTGAGATTAAAGAAATATCACATTGTCAATAATGAAGAGGTACTATTGAAATATGAAGGGATTGTGATTTAAAAACATGGCTATAAAAATAATAAGTGCAACTCATAGTGGGCTAGATGGAGTATTGATTAATGTTGAAGTAGATATAACGAAAGGTATACCTATATTTAATATAGTTGGATTACCTGATATATCGATTAAAGAATCTAAGGAGAGAGTGAGACTTGCAATTGTAAATAGTGGTTATGAATTTCCTTTAGGGAGAATTACTATAAACTTAGCTCCGGCTGATGTGAGAAAGATTGGGACACTATTAGATTTGCCTATTGCGTTAGGAATTTTAATGGCCTCAGGACAAATAGATGAGAAAGAATTAGATGATTATATTATCTTTGGAGAGTTATCATTAAATGGTGAATTAAAGGGCATTAAAGGAGCTATCCCTATAATTTTTGAAGGAGATATTAATGAAAAGAAAAACTTCATATTTCCGTTGGAAAATTTAAAGGAAATGAGAAGCTTTGTATTAGGAAATTTTTATCCTTTTAAAACTTTAAATCAAGCAATTTCCTTTATTGAAAATAATGATTTACTTCCTTATAAGAGAGAGAAAAAAAGAGTTAAGAAAGAAATTTATATAAATAAATTTGAAGATATTATGGGACAGTATAAATCAAAGCATGCAATGGAGATAGTTGCAGCCGGAGGACATAATATTATGCTTTTTGGTTCGCCTGGATGTGGTAAAACAATGTTAGCAAAAGCTTTACCATCAATATTACCTCAAATGACTTTAGAAGAGCAAATGGAAGTTGCAAAGATTTATAGTGTATCGGGGATGTTAAATGATGGATATGATATAAAAAGGCCATTTAGAGCACCTCATCATACTATAACTAAAACTGCTTTAATCGGAGGGGGAAGGGATATTAAAGCTGGAGAAATAACACTTGCACATAATGGGATATTGTTTTTAGATGAAATTCTTGAGTTTAAAAAGGAAATTTTAGAATTATTGAGGCAGCCATTAGAAGATAGAATTATAAATGTTTCAAGGTTAAAAGAAAGTTATACATTGCCAAGTAATTTTATTTTAGTTGGAACATTTAATCCATGCCCTTGTGGAAAAATGCTTGATTATGATTCTACTTCAGTATGTACTTGTAGTGAGATAGAGAAAAAAAGGTATATTAATAGAATGTCTAGAGCCTTATTAGATAGAATTGATATTTTAAATTTTGTTCCAAGAATAAAATCTACAGAGATTTATGGAGAAAAAGATAAAATTAATTCTGACAATATGCGACATAGAGTAATACTTGCACGGGAAATTCAAAAAGAGAGATTTAAAGGATCAAATTATAGATATAATTCAGAAGTAGTTGGAAAAGATGTTTTAAAAATGTGTAATTTAAGTAAAGAAGGGAAAAAAGTTCTTGAATCATATTATAAAAGATATGATATTACACTTAGAGGATATACCAAAATAGTTAAAGTTGCAAGAACTATAGCGGATTTAGAATGTAGAGATGAAATAATGGATTATCATATTATTGAAGCAATAGGATTTAGAAAAAATGTTTTTGGGGAAATAATTTAAAGAGAGGTATACGTAGATGGATAAGTATAAGATATGGTTTATTTTATTGAAAATAAGTGAAGAATCAAAGGTTAAATTAATAGAAAAGTATAATAATGAAGAAAATATTTATAATAATATTGATAATATAATTAATGAAAATGAAATAAATAGGTTTTTTATATCTAGATTAAAGCATAGAAATACTATTGAAGAAGAGGCTTTTGAAGAATATTTACATAAAAATGGAATAAAATACGTAACATTAGCATCAGAATTATATCCTCAAAAGTTAAAGAGTATTAATAATCCACCTTATGTATTATTTTATAAAGGAGATTTGTCATTAGTAAATTATAAAATGGTAGCGGTTGTTGGTTCAAGAAAAAATACTATTTATGGAGAACAGGTTGCTAAATTTATAGCTAATGAATTATTTGATATTTCTTATGGAGTGGTAAGTGGTGTAGCAGCAGGAATAGATTCTGTAATGCATAGGCAGATACTTAGCAGAGGGGGAAAAACGATTGGGATATTAGGGTGTGGAATAGATGTAGTTTATCCTAGGTTTAATAAAAAATTATATGATCAAATTGTAAGTGAAGGATTGTTAATGTCAGAATTTTTACCAGGAACTAAACCATTATCGTATAATTTTCCTAAGCGTAATCGAATTATAAGTGGTTTTAGTGATAAAGGGGTAATAGTTGTAGAGGCATCAAGGAAAAGTGGTTCTTTAATTACGGCAAATTATGCTTTAGATGAAGGGAAAGATGTTTTAGCTGTGCCTGGACCAATATTTAATGAAAGTAGTGCTGGTTGTAATTTGTTAATACATCAGGGTGCTAGCCCTTTTATAGGAAAAGAAGATTTATATGATTTTCTTAATATAATTAAAAAAGAAAGTAAAAATAATAAAAAAAGTAGCATAAAAGTAAATTTGTTAGAAATAATAGGAAAAGAACCTATCCATATAGATAAAATAATTGGAAGTGTAAATATTGACAGAATAGCTTTATTTGAGTTATTATTTGAAATGCAAAATGAAAATGAAATTATTTGCCTGCCAGGCAATTATTACGTAAAGATTAGTTAGATGTTTTAGGGGGGTAAAAGCTCCTAAGCAATATATAGGAGTTGATGGTATGGGTCAGAATCTTGTTATAGTAGAGTCACCTGCAAAAGCAAAAACAATAAGTAAGTATTTAGGAAAGAATTATACAGTTGAAGCATCAATGGGGCATGTTAGAGATTTACCTAAAAGTAAATTAGGTGTTGATATAGAAGATAATTTTACTCCAAAGTATATAACTATAAGAGGAAAAGGTGAATTAATTGCTAAATTAAAGAAAGCAGCTAAGAAAGCAGATAAAATATATCTTGCAACCGACCCCGATAGAGAGGGAGAGGCTATTTCTTGGCATTTAGCAAATATTTTAAAAATTTCTGAAGATGAAACTTGTAGAATAGTTTTTAATGAAATTACAAAGGGTGCTGTAAAAGAATCTATCAAAGGAGCAAGAAAGATCAATTTAAATTTAGTTGATGCTCAACAAGCTAGAAGAGTCTTAGATAGATTAGTTGGTTATGAAATAAGTCCAATACTTTGGAAAAATGTAAAATGGGGACTTAGCGCAGGAAGAGTTCAATCTGCAGCTTTAAAATTAATATGTGATAAAGAAGAAGAAATTAAAGCATTTGAACCAAAAGAATATTGGACCGTTGATTGTGTTTTAAAGAAGGAAAGAAAAAAGTTCCCAATTAAATTAACGAAATACGAAAATAAAAAAATAGAAATTAGCAATGAAAATGAAGCTAATAAGGTAATAAGTGATTTAAAAGAAAATGAATATAGGGTAGAAAAAGTTAAAAAAGGAAGCAGACTAAAAAATCCACTTCCACCGTTTACAACAAGTACTCTTCAACAAGAAGCAGCTAAAAAATTAAACTTTATTACTAAAAGAACAATGTCAATAGCTCAAGCTTTATATGAAGGTGTAGATGTTAAAGGGTTTGGTACAGTTGGGCTTATTACTTATATGAGAACTGATTCTGTAAGAATTTCAGAAGAAGCACAAGGAAGAGCAATTGAATTTATTAAAGAAAGCTATGGTGAAGAATATATACCAGAAAAGTTAAGAGTATATAAGGGCAAGAAGAATATTCAAGATGCTCATGAAGCTATTAGACCATCTCATATAGAAATAACACCTGAAATAGCAAAGGCTAATTTAACACCTGAGCAATATAAGTTATATAGCTTAATATGGAAAAGATTTATTGCAAGCCAAATGGCATCATGTGCATTAAATACAAATAGCATTGATATTGCTAATGGAAAATATACTTTTAAAGCTTCTGGATCTACAATAAAATTTGATGGTTTTATGAAGGTATATGATTATACAACAGAAGATGATGAAAATGATGTATTACTACCAAGCTTAGAAGAGGGAGAAGTATTAGAACCTTCATCTGTTGAAGGAAAACAACATTTTACTCAACCACCTGCAAGATATACAGAGGCTTCTTTTGTAAAATTACTTGAAGAAAAGGGAATTGGTAGACCAAGTACATATGTACCTACTATTTCAACTTTATTAAGTAGAGAGTATGTAATAAGAGAAAAGAAGAATTTAATTCCTACTGAATTAGGGTTTATTGTAAATAATATAATGTCAGATTATTTTAAACAAATAGTTGATGTAGATTTTACAGCAGGAATGGAAAGAAAGCTGGATAATATTGAAGAAGGAAATGAAGAGTGGAAAAAAGTTGTTGGTGAATTCTTTGAACCATTACAAGTTGCTATAGAAAAAGCAGAAAAAGAAATTTCTAAAGTTGTAATTGAAGATAAAGTAAGCGATGTTCCATGTGATAAATGTGGAAGAATGATGGTTATAAAGAAAGGTAGATACGGAACATTCTTAGCATGTCCAGGATATCCAGAATGTAAAAATGCAAAACCTATAGTTGAAGAGTTAGATGTGCCATGCCCTAAATGTGGAGGTAAGATATTAGCTAAAAGAAGCAAAAAGGGTAAAAAGTTTTTTGGATGTTCAAATTATCCTAACTGCGACTTTGTAAGTTGGAATGAGCCAATTAAAGAACCATGCCCTAAATGTGGAAGTTATATGACAATGAAGTTTTCTAAAACAAAAGGAAATTATGCAGTTTGTTCAAATGGTGAATGTGGAAATACAATGCCTTTAGAAAATGATAAGTTAGAAAATGACAAAAAGGAAGAATAAAATATAACCCCTAACAAAACTGAGTGTCGAAAGAGTGTAAAATATGTTGTAAATAAAAAATTATTATGATACTATAAAAGATAAGAGATATCATAAGATTTTGATTATTTAGAAAATTAACATTTAGTAGATAAGAAGTATGATGGGGGGAGTATTTAATTGTCATCATTATTAAATAAAACGAGAAGATTAAATAAGATTTTACAAACGGGTGGAGCTGATCCAGTTGTATTTGATGATATATGCAATCTTTTAAGCGAAGTGCTAGAATGTAATGTATATATTATTAGTAGGAAGGGAAAAGTTTTAGGACATACTTTTTCAACAGATTTTGAATGTGAAATAATGAAGAAATATGTTTTAGATGAAGGTAGATTTCCATTAGGATATAATGAAACTTTATTAAAGATCACAGAAACTTTAGCAAATTCAAAAAGCAATGGGAATTGCGTTTTTAAAGGTGAGGGAGTTTGCGAAGTGTCTAATAAAATTTCTACTATAGTACCTATAATAGGAAATAGAGAAAGAATGGGTACATTACTTTTAGCGAGATTTGGTAATGAGTTTACTGAAGATGATTTAGTATTAACTGAGCATAGTGCAACTATAGTTGGAATGGAAATGTTAAGAGCTAAACAAGATGAGTTAGAAGATGATGCGAGAAAGAAAGCTGTTGTTCAATTAGCAATTGGAACTTTATCTTATTCGGAATTGGAAGCTGTTGACCATATATTTAATGAATTAGATGGCAACGAAGGGTTATTAGTAGCTTCTAAGATTGCTGATAAGGTTGGAATTACAAGAAGTGTTATTGTTAATGCTTTAAGAAAATTCGAAAGTGCTGGTGTAATTGAGTCTAGATCATTAGGTATGAAGGGAACTCATATCAAAATTTTAAATGAAAAGTTAATTGATGAATTAAAGAAAATAAGATAAAAATAAATGGAGATTATACGAGAGTATAATCTCTTTTGCATATATATGGTTATATAATGTGTTAAAAGTAAAAAATGCAGTAAATGATTGTTTATTGACTTATTATATTTTATCAATTGTTTATAATTTTGTATTTCGGGAATAATAAGAAAGATAATTATTATTAAAAAGGTAGTATATTAGTGTTTAGAAGTAATAAAATTATAGTGAATTTATTCTTTTATGACGTGAAAGATAAAATATGCAAAAAATATGTTGCTAGTATAAGAAGCTTGTGATATACTAACCTAGGTAATAAAATACGCACACAGCCCAATTTATAAAGTTGGTGCCTGAATTTGGGAAGCTTTATAAGAATGAAGGCTGTGGAGGAAAAACCAGGAGGTAACAAAATGTCAGTAATATCAATGAAACAATTATTAGAAGCAGGCGTTCACTTTGGACACCAAACAAGAAGATGGAACCCTAAGATGGCTCCATATATATTCACAGAAAGAAACGGAATATATATAATAGATCTTCAAAAGACAGTTAAGAAGGTAGAAGAAGCTTACAACTTCATTAGAGAAGTATCAACAGAAGGAAAAGACATTCTTTTCGTTGGAACTAAGAAACAAGCTCAAGAAGCTATTCAAGAAGAAGCTATAAGATCAAACATGCACTACGTTAACAACAGATGGTTAGGTGGTATGTTAACTAACTTCAAGACTATCAAAACTAGAATTAAGAGATTAGAAGAATTACAACAAATGGAACAAGATGGAACATTTGAAGTTTTACCTAAGAAAGAAGTAATCAAATTAAAGGGTGAAATGGAAAAATTACAAACTAACCTTGGTGGTATCACTAACTTAGATGTTAACAACATCGGAGCTATGTTTGTAGTTGACCCAAGAAAAGAAAAGAATGCTATATCTGAAGCAAAAATCTTAGGAATCCCAGTAGTAGCTATCGTAGATACTAACTGTGACCCAGAAGAAGTTGATTACGTAATCCCAGGAAACGATGACGCTATCAGAGCTGTTAAATTAATAACTGCTAAACTTGCTGATGGAATTATCGAAGGAAGACAAGGCGAACAATTAGCTGAGTAATAATTTTAAGAGGTAGGTGAGGGAAACTTCATTTACCTTTTAACCTAAAATAAGGTTTACATTTAATGTCAAGGAGGAATTTAATAATGATAACTGCTAAATCAGTTAAAGAATTAAGAGAAATGACTGGCGCAGGAATGATGGACTGCAAAAAGGCTTTAGTTGAAACTGAAGGAAATATAGAAAAAGCTGTTGAATTTTTAAGAGAAAAGGGATTAGCTGCTGCTGCTAAAAAAGCTGGTAGAGTTGCTGCTGAAGGTATAGTTAAGACTTTCGTTTCAGCTGACAAGAAAACTGCTGCTATGGTAGAAGTTAACTGTGAAACTGACTTCGTTGCTGCTAATGAAGAATTCGTTTCATTTGCAACAAAAGTTGCAGAAATGGCTGCTAACACTTCAGCTACAACTGTTGAAGAATTAGTTGCTGAAAAATTTGATGGTGAATCTACTGTAACTGAAGCTTTAACAGCTTTAATCGCTAAATTAGGCGAAAACATGACAGTAAGAAGATTTGTTAAATTCAACATAGAAAACGGTGCTATAGCTAGCTACATCCACGGTGGTGGAAGAATCGGAGTTATGGTAGAAGTTGCTAGCGAAGCTACAGATGTTGCAGCTTTAGAAGAAGTTGCTAAAGAAGTTTGTATGCAAGTTGCTGCTGCAAATCCATTATTCTTAAGCAGAGAACAAGTAGATAACGAAGCTTTAGAAAAAGAAAAAGAAATCTACAGAGTTCAAGCATTAAATGAAGGAAAACCAGAAAATATCGTTGAAAAAATGGTAATGGGAAGAATTCAAAAGTACTACAAAGAAGTTTGTCTTTTAGATCAAGCATGGGTTAAAGATGGAGATAAGTCAATATCTAAGTTCTTAGAAGAAAAATCTAAAGAAGTAGGTTCTCCAATAACTGTTACAAGATACGCTAGATTCGAAAGAGGAGAAGGTATCGAAAAAGTTGAAGAAGACTTCGCTGCAGAAGTTGCTAAGACTATGGGTATGTAATATCGAGAGAACACTTTTGTGTTCTCTTTTTTTAAGGAAAAGAGTACATATATACCACAAGGAGGGATTACAATGGCAAATATCGCATATAAAAGAGTAATGTTAAAAATTTCAGGGGAAGCTTTATCTGGAGCCAACGGATTTGGTTTTGACTTCGAAGTAGTAGGAAGAATCGCAAGAGAAGTTAAAACTTTAGTTGACATGGGTGTAGAAGTTGGTTTAGTTGTAGGTGGAGGAAACATATGGAGAGGTAGAACTGGTGAAGGTATGGACAGAACTACTGCTGACCATATGGGAATGCTAGCTACTTGTATTAATGCACTTGCATTACAAGATGCATTAGAAGGAATAGGGGTTATGACACGTGTTCAAACTGCAATAGAAATGAAAGAAATAGCTGAACCTTTCATAAGAAGAAGAGCTGTTAGACACCTTGAAAAAGGAAGAGTTGTAATCTTTGGAGCTGGATCGGGAAATCCATATTTCTCAACTGATACTGCAGCAGCATTAAGAGCAGCTGAAATTGAAGCTGATGTTATATTATTAGCTAAAAATGTTGATGGTGTATATGATAAGGATCCAAATAAGTTTGCAGATGCTAAAAAATATGATAAACTTACTTATATGGAAGTAATCGAACAAGGATTACAAGTTATGGATACAACAGCAACTACATTATGTATGGATAATAATATTCCAATACTAGTTTTCGGTATAAGTGAAGAAGGAAATATTAAAAAAGTTATGGAAGGTCAAAAAATAGGTACAATCGTATCTAAATAATAGGGAGGTATATATGATTAAAGAAGTTTTAAACACTGCTGAATCTAAAATGCAAAAGACAATATCTGTATTATCATCAGATTTAACTACATTAAAAGCTGGAAGAGCTAATCCAAAGATGCTTGATAGAATTCAAGTTGAAGCATACGGTGGATTATGTCCAATAGAGCAAGTAGGTAACATATCTGCTCCAGAACCAAGAATGTTAGTTATAACTCCATGGGATAAATCTTTATTAAAAGAAATAGAAAAAGCAATTTTAAAATCAGATTTAGGAATCAATCCTTCTAATGATGGATCTATAATAAGATTATTAGTTCCTGAATTAACAGAAGAAACAAGAAAAAATCTTGTGAAAAATGTTAAAAAATTAGGTGAAGATGCAAAAGTAGCAATAAGATCTATTAGAAGAGATGCTAATGAAAAAATTAAAGCATTAAAGAAAGACGGACATATTTCAGAAGATGAAGTTAAAAAAGGTGAAGATGCTGTTCAAAAGAAAACAGATCAATATGTTAAAGAAATAGATTCACTAATTGTAGCTAAGGAAAAAGAGATTATGTCAATTTAAAACCTGCTATTTAGCAGGTTTTTTTCTTAAGTGTAATTATTAAATTTTATTCATAAATATTACTTTACACTTTAAATATGATATGATTTATTTAAAATAAAGTGGAGGCAGAAAGAATGTTAAGTTATTTTAAAGCTAATAAGAATGTACAAGAAAATAATTTTGAATTAGATTTTGATAATATACCTCAACATATAGCTATAATTATGGATGGTAATGGTAGATGGGCAAAAGCGAGAAATTTACCTAGAACTATGGGTCATAAAGCTGGTGTAGAAACTATTAGAAGGGTTATAAAAGAAGCTGATAGACTAGGTGTAAAATATATTACTTTATATGCATTTTCAACTGAGAATTGGAAAAGACCAAAAGATGAAGTTAATGCTTTAATGAAACTTTTAGTTCAATATTTAAAAACAGAAGTAAGCGAACTACATAAAAATGGAGTAGTTTTAAGGGTGTTAGGTGATATTAATGCACTTGTAGATGATTGTAGAAGAGAAATCGAAGAATCTATAGAATTAACTAAAAATAATACAGGATTAGTATTAAATTTTGCTTTTAATTATGGTGGAAGAGATGAAATAATAAAAGCAGTAAAAAATATTATAGATGATGTGCAAGAAGGTAAAATTAATAAGGAAAATATAAATCAAGAATTATTCTCAGATTATTTATATACTAAGGATTCACCAGATCCAGATTTAATAATTAGACCATCAGGAGAACAAAGAATAAGTAATTTCTTATTATGGCAATGTGCTTATTCTGAATTTTGGTATTCAAATGTAAATTGGCCTGATTTTTCAGAGAAAGATTTACAAAGAGCTATATATGATTATCAAAATAGAGATAGAAGATTTGGTGGAGTATAGCATAGGAGGAAAAGTATGAAAATTAATAGTAGATATATAGGTGCAGTTGTACTTGCCCCACTACTAATATTTGTGCTTTTAGGCGGATTACCATTAAAATTATTCACTATAGCATTATCAGTATGTGGATTATATGAGTTTTATCATGCCTTAAAGACTAAAGAAATTAAGAGTATTCCAATAATAAGTTACATTTTATTAGTAGTTTATTACGCGCTAAACAATAATTTTGAATATATGATGTATATTTTAGTTATAGCAATTGTGTTAGCTTTAATAATACCAATTATAGATTTAAAATATTCATTTATAGATGTTGCAGTAACATTTTTAGGATTTATATATGTAGTAATTCTATTTAGTTTTATTCCATTAGTAAATTCGAAAGTTAATGGTGGATATTTAGTATGGTTAATATTTATTGGATCATGGGTTTCTGATACTGTTGCATACTATTTTGGAAGATTTTTTGGTAAGCACAAATTATGTCCAAAGGTTAGCCCTAAGAAAACTATTGAAGGTTCAATAGGAGGATTTTTAGGAGGAACACTTGGATGTGGGATATTTGGAATTATAGTAAGTAGTTATGTTCCAGAAGTTAAACTTATTCATTTCTTTTTAATTGGTGCTTTATGCGGAATAATGAGTCAATTTGGGGACTTAGTTGCTTCATCAATTAAAAGATATGTAGGATTAAAAGATTATAGTAATTTAATTCCAGGACATGGTGGAATATTAGATAGATTTGATTCAATCTTATTTAATGCAGTTGTAGTATTTTACTATTTAACGTTTGTAATAGGAATTTAAGTTTAATAGATACAATAGAAATAAACTATTGTATCTTTTTTTTATTTGAATGAAAAGTAGTCTAAAAAATATATGAATATAATAAATTAATAGTATGAAGTAATATAAACTAAGTTATCGTAGTAGAAATAAGGAGGTAAAATGAGAATATATAATGGATATAAAAAGCATTATCAATATCAAATACTAGTTAATTTATTATTATTGCTATTTCTTTTTATTGTAATAGCTTTTGTTATTAAGAATTATTTTAAACCATTTTTATCTATTATTATTTTATTAATAATATGTACTCCAATTTATGATTTAATGAAAAAAGTATTTCAAAAGAATGAAATTGCAGGAGCTCTAACAATTTTAGTAATTAATGTGCTTATGTTTTGTTTTGTATTTTATTTTGGAAATTCAATTATAGATTTAGTTCAGAGCTTTTACATAAATCATATAAATGACTTAAAGGAATGGCTTAACACAATTAAAGTTATATTTAATGTAGATTTAGAAGAAATGCTACATAATGGATCACAAGGATTATCATCAGTAACTTCTTTTAAAAGTAGTTTAGCAGTTACAGGGCAAGGAATAATATCATATATTATAGCCAATATAACTGTATATTTTACTTTAGTGGATAAAAAGTTATTTTTAAAGTTGTTAAATTGTTTATTACCTTATGATGTTGTAGAAACTATAAGGGAGAAAAAAAATAATTTAGGAGAAGTAGTAAAAATAGAAATTAAATTAGTAATAATATGTATGATAATTACTATTATAGGATTTAAAATATTAAGGATTCCTAGTGCAATATTTTTAGGGCTTATATGCGGAATTTTAGATATTTTGCCATATGTAGGAACAATAATTGTATTTATTCCAATTATAATATACAATATAATAATGAAGAAATACTTACTAGTAGTTGGATTGATAGCTTTATACTTATTATTACAGGTAGTAAGAGAGATATTAGAATTAAAGTTTCTAAGCTCTAAATTAGATATTCATCCATTAGTAGTAATGTTATCTATGTATATAGGAGCAGAAGTCTTTGGAATAATAGGAATATTCATAGGTCCTATATACTGTTTAATAGCAAAAGATTTAATATATGAAGGAACATTGTAGGAGGTATAAATGAAAAGTATTTCAATTTTAGGGGCAACTGGTTCCATTGGGACACAAACTTTAGACGTAATTAGAAATTCAGAGGGGACGATTAACCTTATAGGAATTACTGCTAATTCTTCCGTTGATAAGATTAAAGAAATAATTAAAGAGTTTAAACCAAAATATGTAGGCATGATGGAATTAAATTCTGCTAAAGTTATTGAGGAGTTTTGTAATGAAAGCTATCCAGAAATTAAAGTTTTTAGCGGGATTGATGGATTAATTAAAATTGCAACATTAGATGAGATTGATACTGTGGTTACTTCTGTTGTGGGAATGATAGGATTAAAACCAACTATGGCTGCAATAGAAGCAAAAAAGGATATTGCTTTAGCTAACAAGGAAACATTAGTTGTAGCAGGGGAACTTGTTATGAATAAAGCAAAAGAAAATAATGTTAGAATATTACCAGTTGATTCAGAACATAGCGCTATTTTCCAAAGTTTAAGTGGATATAAGAATAAAGATATTAATAAAATAATATTAACTGCTTCAGGAGGTCCATTTAGAGGAAAGAACTTAGAAGATTTAAAAGATGTGACAGTAAAGGAAGCACTAAAACATCCAAAATGGAATATGGGGCAAAAGATATCTATAGATTCAGCTAGTCTTATGAATAAAGGGTTAGAGGTTATAGAAGCCCATTTCTTATTTGATACTGATTATGACAATATTGAGGTTGTTGTTCATCCTCAAAGTATAATTCACTCTATGGTTGAGTATAAGGATGCAAGTATTATAGCTCAAATGGGAACGCCTGATATGAGATTACCAATACAATATGCATTAAATTATCCAGAAAGAAAAGGTATGATTGCAAAGCCACTTAATTTTTATGAAGTAGGATCATTAACGTTTGAAAAACCAGATTTAGATACTTTTAAGTGTTTAAAATTTGCATACGATGCAGGTAAAATTGGAGGTCTTGCACCTACTATTTTAAATGGTGCTAATGAAGAAGCAGTAGCATTATTATTAGAGGAAAAAATAAAGTTCTTACAAATAGCAGAAATAATAGAAGAGTGTATGAATGTATTTAAAGAAAACTATTATGATGAGCTAACTTTAGAAAATATTGTAGAGTTAGATAAAAAGGTAAGAAAATATATAAGAAATAAATGGGAGTTAGGAGTGAAGTAAGTGTATATTATAATGGCAATATTGGGCTTTAGCTTACTAATTATTGTTCATGAATTAGGACATTTTATTATGGCTAAGGTAAATGGTATTAAGGTAGAAGAGTTTTCAATAGGAATGGGACCTGAGGTTTTCTCTAAAAAGGGAAAGGAGACTCAATATTCATTAAGACTATTTCCTATAGGTGGATATGTTAAGATGCTTGGTGAAGAGGAAGACGTTGAAGATGAAAGAAGCTTTTCTTCTAAATCACCATTAAGACGAATTACAGTTATATTAGCTGGTGCTACAATGAATATTATTTTTGCAATTATAGCATTTTCTATAATAATTAGTAATAGAGGATATACAGAAACTACAATAAGTAAATTAGAGCCAGATACTCCTGCAATTGAATCAGGTTTACAAGTAGGAGATAAAATATTAACAATAGATGGGGCCAGAGTATTTACGACTACAGATGTATCAATGGGTATTCAACTTTCTAAGGGAGATTCTGTAGATTTAGTAGTAGATAGAAATGGAGAAAAGGAAAACATTACAGTTACTCCAAGATTAATTGAACAAGATGGAACACAAATGTATCAAATAGGATTTCACTATACACCTGTAGAAAATCCAACAATACTTGAATCTATAAGAGAGTCATTTAATGAGACAATTTCATTAGTAACACAAACATTTAAGAGTCTTAAGATGATGGTTACTGGAAATATAAACTTTAAAACAGATGTTGGTGGACCGGTAACTATAATTAAAATGTCAGGGCAAGCAGCTAAAAATGGATTAATGACATTGACATATTTCTTAGGATTCATTAGTATTAACTTAGCTGTGTTTAATTTATTACCTTTCCCTGCACTTGATGGTGGATGGACTGTAATATTATTAATAGAGCTAATAACAAGAAGAAAAGTTCCAGATAAAGTTGTTGGAGCAGCAAACTATGTAGGGTTTATGATATTAATAGGCTTTATGATTGTAGTAACATTAAAAGATATATTATTCCCTATTAGTTTATAGGAGTGAGGAAAAATGGAAAGAAAAATTACAAGAAAAGTTAAGGTTGGATCTGTTTATGTTGGAGGAGATGCACCAGTTTCAATTCAATCTATGACTAATACAGATACAAGAGATGTAGAAGCAACATTAAATCAAATAAGAGAATTACATGTTGCCGGATGCGAAATAATAAGATGTGCTGTACCAGATATGATTGCTGCAGAAGCAATTAAAGATATATGTGCAGGATCACCAATGCCTGTAGTAGCAGATATACACTTTGATTATAAATTAGCTTTAAAGTGTGTTGAAAATGGAATTAGTGCAATTAGAATTAATCCAGGTAATATTGGTAATGTTGAAAGAGTAAAGGCTGTTACAGAAGCATGTAAAGCTAAAAATATTCCAATAAGAATTGGAGTTAACTCAGGTTCTTTAGAAAAGGATATTTTAGAAAGAGATGGAAAACCTACAGCAAAAGGTCTTGTTGAATCTGCATTAAGACATGTAAAGATATTAGAAGAATTAGATTTTCATGATATAGTAATATCAATTAAATCTTCTGATGTTCCTATGATGATAGAAGCATATAGATTAATGAGTACAAAGTGTAACTATCCTCTTCATTTAGGGGTTACGGAGTCAGGTACTGTTTTTAGAGGAACTATTAAGTCTACACTTGGAATAGGAACATTATTAGCGGAAGGGATAGGAGATACTATAAGAGTATCATTAACTAGTGATCCAATAGAAGAAATTAAAGTAGCAAAGGAAATGTTAGTTGCCTTAGGTTTAAGAAAGCAAGGAATGACTTTTGTATCTTGTCCAACTTGCGGAAGAACTCAAATAAACCTTATAAAAATTGCAGAAGAAGTAGAAAAAAGACTTGAAAACTGTAATAAAAATATTAAGGTTGCAGTTATGGGCTGTGTTGTAAATGGCCCAGGGGAAGCAAGAGAAGCTGATATTGGTATTGCAGGTGGAAAAGGTGAAGGATTAATTTTCAAAAAAGGTGAAATAATTAAAAAAGTTAAAGAAGAGGACCTTATTGAAGAATTAATGAAAGAAATAGAAAATTTATAAAAATACAATAATCTCCAAGGTTACTTTAATATTAGGCTCTGTTTTAAATAGTGGTTGATATATGATACTTTTCTGAAAATAGGTTATAATATAGATATAATCAATTTTCGGAGGTATCACCATGAATAATGTAGCATTAGTATTATCACAAGCAAAAGCCTTATCAGAACAAGAGCAACAAGAATTACTAACTCAGTTAGAAGAATATCTTGTTTTGGGTTCTCAAGTTGCACAAGTAACTAAAGAAGTTAAAGAAATGAGATTTTCTAAAGGTAGAGTTTGTTGTCATTGTAATGGCACTAATGTAGTTAGAAATGGAAAAAGAAATGGTGTGCAAAGATATTTATGCAGAAATTGTAAAAAATCATTCTCCGATTTGACTAACTCTGCTACTTATAGAAGCAAAATGGGCTTAGATAAATGGTTAAAATATGCTAAATGTATGTTGAATGGTTACTCTATAAGGAAATCAGCCGAAGAAGTAGAAATTAATATTGCAACTTCTTTTTATTGGAGACACAAAATACTTAATTGTATTAGTGAATTTCTTGGAGTAGGCTCTGTTGATGGTGTAGTTGAAGCAGATGAAGTTTTCTTTGCTTACTCATACAAAGGAACTAAGCCTGCCAATATGCCAAGACCTTCTCGTAAGAGAGGTAAACAAGTTAAAAAGAGAGGTATCAGTAAAGAACAAGTTTGTGTAGGTACTGCTCTTGATAGAGAAGGCAATATAATAATTGAATTACTGTGTACTGGTAGAGTTACTGCTAATGAGTTAGAACGTCTATATGGTAATCGTATAGGGGAAAATTCTATTCTATGCACAGATTCTCATAAGTCATATATTCAGTTTGCTACAGATATGAAATTAGAGCACAAGAGAATTAAAAGAGGTAGACACAAAGAAGATATATATCATATAAATCACATAAATAGTCTGCATTCTAATTTAAAGAGATGGATGGCGAAATTTAATGGGGTGGCTACAAAATATCTTGAGAACTATTTAAAGTGGCATAAATGGATAAATACATTTAGTACAGAAAAAGAAACAATACGAAATAAAAACTTGATAGTTCATAGTAATATAGCACATAGTTATACTATGGTAAAGGAGTTCAAGGAAAGACAACCAATATTTATATAAATAGTTAATATATATATATAAAATGCAATAAATGTTTTAGTTATGTTATATTTGATATATAATAAAGATATGAATATTTTATTAGTTCATAAAAAAGGGGGCAAATCTATGGAAAAAAGTATATTAAAAACTATTGGGAAATGTGTGATTTTCGGAATTATTTGGGGTATAGTATTATTTGGAGTCGCACTTATAATTACAAATTTTAAAGATTATGAATTAAGAGATGTACTTTTTGTTGAAGGCATAATTTTTGTTGTCGGAGGAGTTCTTTCTTCTATTGGAGGAAATCCAATGGGATTATCTATGCAAGGTCTTGGACAAAATAATGCTCAATATATTGCTAATGCAAATCTCGAAGTTAGTAAAATGGAAAAAGATAAAACTAATAATATAAAAACTACTATAAGTGCAGGATTAAGTACAGTTTCCTTAATTATTGGCGGACTTTTGGTAATTGCAATAAATTTTATAATATAATATATACTCAAAAAGGACACAGCAATGTGTCCTTTTAAATTTAATATATAATCAACCTTCATTTAAAACAGAGCCTAATATTAAGATTAACCTTGGGGATATTTTTTATAATTATATAAAAAAGTGTTGACTATTTTCGACAATTGAGTATATAATGATTTCAAGAAAAACTAGTCCTTTAAAATTAATCCAGAGAGATTAAAAAGGTCGGATATTGTACGACAGATAAAGCTTTAAATATGATAAAAATAAATTAAATTAATATATTTATACCATGTTTAATTTTAAGTAGTAACGACCTTTCTATAAAAAGAAAGGTCGTTTTTTTATACCTTAGGCACTGGTTTTTAAATTTTATGTTTAAGGAGATTTAAAAATGGAAGTAAAATTAAAAATGGATAGCAATGTAAATAAGGAGGACCATGATTACGCATTAGGTCATGTGCATAGCAAAGATAAGAAAGGATTTCTTTCAATGTTTGTAGTAATGCTTGGATTTACATTTTTCTCGGCTAGTATGTTAACAGGTGGAAATCTAGGGACAGGCTTAACATTAAAAGAGTTCTTCATAGCAGTATTATTAGGAAATTTAATATTAGCTTGTTATACAGGATTGTTAGCATATATAGGAACAGATACAGGACTTTCGATGCATTTACTTGCTAGGTATTCATTTGGAGAAAAGGGTTCATATCTTGCATCATTTATAACTAGTATTACACAAATTGGATGGTTTGGTGTTGGAATAGCAATGTTTGCAATACCAGTAGCAAATAGATTTAATATAAATTTATATTTATTAGTAGCAGTAACAGGATTATTAATGACAGCAACAGCTTATTTTGGAATGAAGTCTTTAACAATATTAAGTGCAATAGCAGTACCAGCAATAGCTATATTAGGAAGTACATCAGCAGTGATGGCAACTAATTCAGTAGGTGGAGTACAAGGGTTAATGAATATAGAGCCAACTAGTAAAATGGCAATGGTAACAGCGGTAACTTTATGTGTTGGTTCATTTATAAGCGGAGGAACAGCAACACCTGACTTTGCTAGATTCTCAAAAAATAAAAAAGTAGCAGTTGGAACAACAGTAGTAGCATTCTTTATAGGAAATTCTTTAATGTTCTTATTTGGAGCAGTAGGTGCAATGGTTACAGGAAATTCTGATATAGCAGATGTAATGTTCTCACAAGGTTTAGTAATACCAGCAATATTAGTTTTAGGATTAAATATTTGGACAACTAATGATAATGCAATTTATACATCTGGACTTGGATTATCAAACATAACTAAGTTGCCTAAAAAACAAATGGTAATCATAGGAGGACTTATAGGAACAGTAGGATCAATATGGTTAAATAATAACTTTACAGCATTCTTAACTTTCTTAAACTCAATGTTACCTCCAGTTGGTGGAATAATAATAGCAGATTATTTCTTTATAAAGAAAAGAAAATATGATAATATTGAAAATGCAAAGTTTAAAAATGTAAACTGGATAGCAATAATAGCTTTCTTAGTAGGATTTATAGTTGCAAATGTTGTAACAGTTGGAGTTATAGCATTAAATGCAATTTTAACAACAATGATAGTTTACGTAATAGGAACAAAAATAACTGAAAAATAAGGTGATGATAATATGTTAATTAAAAAAGTAAGACTTTTAGATAGAGAAGGATTATTTGACATAAGAATAGTTGATGGAAAGTTTACTGAAATAGCAGAAAATTTAGATGTTGTAAATGATGAAGAAATTATAGAAGGAAATGGAGCATTAGCTTCTGCTCCTTTTATAGAACCACATATACATTTAGATACTACTTTAACAGCTGGAGAACCAGAATGGAATAAAAGTGGAACACTTTTTGAAGGAATAGAAAGATGGTCTCAAAGAAAAGAATTCTTAACTAAAGAAGATGTTAAAACTAGAGCTAAAAAAGCTATAGAATGGCAAGTTGCTAATGGAATTCAATTTATAAGAACTCATGTTGATGTTACTGATGAGAGTTTAATTGCTTTAAAAGCAATGATAGAAGTAAGGGAAGAAATTAAAGATTATGTTACATTACAAATAGTAGCTTTCCCACAAGAAGGAATTCTTTCTTATCCTAATGGTATTCAATTAATAGAAGAAGCTATAAAGTTAGGGGCTGACGTAATAGGGGCTATACCTCACTTTGAATTTACAAGAGAGTATGGTGTAGAATCTATAAATAAAATATTTGAATTAGCTAAAAAATATAATGTATTAGTAGATGTTCATTGTGATGAAATAGATGATGAGCAATCAAGATTTTTAGAAGTAGTAGCAGCAAGAGCTTTAGAAACAGGCCTTAAAAATAAGGTAACAGCTAGTCATACTACAGCAATGGGATCGTACAATGATGCATATACATATAAGTTATTTAGGTTATTAAAAATGTCTGGAATAAACTTTGTTTCAAATCCTTTAGTAAATACTCATCTTCAAGGAAGATTTGATACATATCCTAAGAGAAGAGGTATAACAAGAGTTAAGGAATTAAACGAAGCAGGAATAAATGTTTCTTTTGGACATGATGATATTTTTGATCCATGGTATCCAATGGGAACTGGTAATATGATAGAAGTAGTTCATTTTGGGTTACATGTATGCCAAATGATGGGCTATGATGATATAAATGAATCATTAAAGTTTATATCTACTAATAGTGCAAGAACATTAAATATTGAAGATATATATGGAATAGAAATAGGTAAACCAGGGAATTTAATATTACTAAATTCTGAAAGTGGTTATGATGCTGTTAGAAGAAGAGCAGAGGTTTTATATTCAATAAGAGAAGGTAGAGTTATAGCAAAGACTATACCAAGCAAGTCATTTATAACTGTAAATGAAGAAAAAGAAGTAACATTTAAAAGATAGTAGAAATAAAAGCAGATGAATTGCATTAAATTCATCTGTTTTTATTTTTTTATTATATTTAAAATTAATGAACTTAATTTATATAATATTTTAATTGATTCTACATATATTGTTAGTAAACTAAAATATTTATAAAAATGGAGTGATATTAAAATGGATGATAATGCCCTGATATTGATTGTTGTTATTGCTATTCTTATTATTATGTCAGCTTACTTTTCAGCTACAGAAACAGCTTTTTCTAGCTTAAATAAAATTAAGCTAAAGAACTTAGCTGTAAATGGAAGTAAAAGAGCCGAAAGTACATTAAATCTCGCTAAAAAGTTTGATAGCATACTTTCAACCATATTAATAGGTAATAATATAGTGAATATAGCATCAGCATCAATAGCTACTATAGTTTTTACTAAATATTATGGGGATGCAGGTGTAACAATTTCAACAATCGTTATGACTATAGTTGTATTAATATTTGGGGAAATATCTCCTAAAAGCTTATCAAAGGAGAGTCCTGAAAAATTTGCAATGTTTTCTACACCAATATTAAAAGTATTGCTTATTATATTTACCCCACTAAATTTTGTGTTTGGGTTATGGAAAAAGACTATTTCTAAGGTAATAAAAGTTGAAGAAATTCCAATAGAAGTTGAAGAAGAATTATTGACTATTGTAGAAGAAGCTGAAATTAAAGGTGGAATAGATGAACATGAGAGTAAGCTTATACGTTCAGCTATAGAATTTAATGATTTAGATGCAGATCAAATACTAACCTCAAGGGTTGATTTAATTTCAATATCTAAAGAAGCTACAATAGAGGATGTAAGAAGGGTTTTTAAAGAAAATAAATTTTCAAGAATTCCTGTTTATGAAAATAATATAGATAATATAATTGGTGTGATTCATGAAAAAGATTTTTATGATGCACTAGATGATAAAAAAGTTAATATTGATAGTATTATAAAACCAATATTATATGTGACTTCAAATACTAAGATTTCAGAACTTTTAAAGAAGTTTCAATATCTTAAAAATCATATGGCTGTAGTTATAGATGAATTTGGTGGAACCATGGGAATTATAACACTTGAGGATGTATTAGAGGAACTAGTAGGTGAAATATGGGATGAGCATGATGAAGTTGTAGAATATTTTAAAAAGATAGATGAAGATAAGTATTCGGTTATATGCAGTGTTTCATTAGGGGATTTTTTTGAAGAATTTAATATGAAGGAAGAAGTAGATGATTTTGAAGTACAAACTGTTAACGGATGGGTTATAAAAGAATTTGGATATTTACCTAAGGTTGGAGAAAGTTTTGTATATAGAGATTTAAGTATTTCTATTTCTAAAATTGAGGAGAGAAGGGTAAAAGAAATAATAGTTGAAAGAATTGAGGAACAGAAATGTAGTTAATTTTTAATAAAGTAAAATACAATTGAGATAAAATTCTCAAATGTATTTTACTTTTTTTAAATATATTACAAGCTAATTTTAGTTACATAATATAAATTTTGATGTATTATTAATAGGAAATATAAATATAAATATAAATGATTGGAGTAAAAAATGAAAGCAAATATGTTTATGCCAAAATATATGTTAACTTTTAAATGTATTGGATCAGAATGTGTAGATACATGTTGTGCAGGATGGGATATAAATATAGATGAAGATACATATAAAAAGTATAGTAATTGTACTGGAGAGCTTAAAGAGTTAGTTAAGGGTAAATTTAGAGAAAATAAAAATAGTGGCGATTATTTTAATAAAGGGTTTATGATTTTAAAAGAAGAAAATAGATGTCCATTTTTAAATGATAATTTACTATGTGATATTCATGGAGGAATAGGTGAAGAAAATCTTTGTATAACTTGTAAGAGGTTTCCGCGAGTATATAATATTATAGATGATGTATACGAAAAATCGGCTTTACCATCATGTGAAGAAGCATGTAAAATTGCATTTTTAAATAAAGAAAAAATGGAGTTTATTGAGTGTGAAGAAAAAATAGATGAAAGTGCTATTGAAATTAGAAGGATAATAGATACAGAAGCCTTTGAAGATAGCGATAGTTTACTTCAATATTTTTGGGATATAAGAGTTAATTCAATAAATATAATTCAAAATAGAAATTTTACTATAGAAGAAAGATTAAATATATTAAAGAATTTTTATAATATAATCCAAGAGTTTTATAAGAAAAATGACTTTGAAAGTATAGAGGAGCTTTTAGAAGATTTTAGTGAGGATAATGTAAATTTAGAAGAGTTAAAAGGAAGTCCTTTTAATGAAAGTAATGAATTTTATTTAAGCCTTATAGATGAAAAACTTATTAATAATATAAAGGGAATAAGGCTTAAAGAATGTGTAGTAGAATATAAAGAGGGTATTTCAAAATATGATGATTTAAGCAAATATATAAGTGAAAATCAAGAGGGTTTTATAGGACTTAAAGAATACTCATATATTTTAGAAAATTATTTAGTTAATCAAATTTTTAAGGACTTAATTCCATTTAATAAAGGTGAAAGCTTAAACTTAAGTATAAATGTATTAATTAATAGTTATAAGATAATAAAGGCTTATGTAATAGGAATTGCTTTAAATTCAAAAAAGGCAATAACTGAAGATGAAATAATAAGAGTTATTCAAAGTTTAAGTAAAGATATAGAGCATAATAAAGTATTTAAAAATATATTAGAAAATAATATATAGTTTAAAGGCGTATTACTAAATTAATATTAGTTTAGTAATACGTTTTTTATTAGAATTAATAATAAATTAAATAAATTGAGGTTTGTAAGAATTCAGAAATTAAAAATGAGACTGATTATTTGAGAATAAGCAATGGTATAATAATATTAGTATTTATATTTTAAAGGGTGAGGTGAGTATAAATGGAGTATGATTGTGGATTTACAAAGAGAAATAAATGGTTTAGATATCGTGCAGCGGCAATTATTATAGAAAATGGACATGTTCTTTTTGCTGGAAATGAAAGAGAAAGTTATTATTATTCTATTGGTGGTGGAGTTCATATTGGAGAATCTGCAGAAGAAGCTGTAAAGCGTGAAGTGTTAGAAGAAACTGGTGTTGAGTATGAAGTAGAAAGATTAGCATTTATACATGAAAATTTCTTTGATGGAGATGGTACTTTAGAAGGAAGGGAATGTCATGAGATAGCCTTATATTTCTTAATGAAACCGAGAGGGACTCAAGAATTAAATAGCAATAGTTATACTCAAGGGGTAAAAGAAAATATGTATTGGTTACCTATAGATAAATTAAATGAGTATAGAGCATATCCAACATTTTTTAGAGAAAAATTAAAAGATTTAAAAAATGAAATCCAACATATTATCACTTACCAAGATTAAAATTAAATAGTAATTACTATTGAGTTATATAAGGAGAAGTTTATGAGAAGTGAAAAGGAAATGTATGATTTGATTTTAGATATAGCTAAACGAGATGAAAGAATTAGAGCTGTATATATGAATGGCTCAAGAGCTAATCCTAATATAAAAAAAGATATATTTCAAGATTATGATATTGTATATGTGGTAACAGAAACTAAAACTTTTATAGAAGATAAAAAATGGACAAGTAATTTTGGAGAACCAATTATTTTTCAAGAACCAGATAAATTGGATAAAATGCAAGGAATTAATATTGACTTTAATAATGGATATACTTATTTGATGCAATTTACAGATGGAAATAGAATAGATTTGCATCTGCAACCAATTAATATGTTAACTGAGGAATATAACAAAGATAAATTAGTAGTTCAATTATTAGATAAAGATAATATTTTACCAGAAGTTAAGCCTGCTAGTGATGAAGATTACTGGATTAAAAAACCTAGTTATGAAGAATACTTTAGTGAATGTAATAATTTTTGGTGGGTAGCACCATATTGTGCAAAAGGATTATGGAGAAAAGAAATTCTCTATTCAATAGGTGTTATGAATAACTATGTAAGAGATGGATTAATAACTATGATTAAGTGGAAGGTTGGAATAGAGACAAATTTTAAAGTTAGTATTGGAAAATCTAATAAGTTTCTTAAAGAATATATAGATAAAGAATTATGGGATAAATTAATGAGTACTTTTAATATGAGTGATTATAATTCATCATGGACAGCGCTTTTTATAACTTGTGAGTTATTTGAAGAGGTTGCTTATAGTGTATCTAAACAATTAGGATATGAGTATAATTATGATGAAGCACAAAGAAGTTTTAATTTTATTAAACATATAAAAGAGTTACCAGATGATGCCTTAGAAATTTATTAAATAAAGCATGAGAAGAGGATGTAAAATGGATAAGATTATTTATAAAAAGTTAAAAGAAGAAGAAATAAACGAAGAATTATTTTCAAAGTTTAATAGATATCAAGAGGTAAAAAGATGTTGGAGAAAACATGGAGATAAGTGGGAATTAGAAGATGTTCCATTTATAGAACAATGGGGTAAAGAAGAATATAAATTTTTAGTAAAATGTTTAAAAAATACTATAAGAACAAATGGAGTTGTTATAGGCGCATTTGATAGGGAAAGTTTAATAGGATTTTTTTCTATAGAAAGTGAATTCTTTGGAGCACATAAAGAATATGTACAATTATCATCTATTCACGTTTCTTATAAAAGTCGTGGCAGAGGTATAGGTAAAGAACTTTTCATAATTGCTATTCAAGAAGCAAAACTACTTGGTGCAAAAAAACTATATATTTCGGCACATTCTTCAGAGGAATCACAAGCATTTTACAAAGTAATGGGATGTGTTGAAGCTGAAGAATATAATGAAAAAATTGTTTCAAAAGAACCTTATGATTGTCAGTTAGAATTTGTTTTATAGATATTAATTACTTTAGAGGTTATTGTAATAAAAAATTACAATAACCTCTTTGAAATACATATAATGGAAAAGTGATTAAATATATGTTATAATAATTGGTAATGATTAGTTAAAAATTATTGAAATATGGGAAGGGAATAGGATATGGGAATTAATGATGAAAGAGAAATAAAGTTGACAACTGATAGATTAATATTAAGGGAATTTAATGAAAATGATTTCGCTGCGGTGCATGCTTATGCTTCTGATATAGAAAATATTAAGTATATGATATGGGGACCTAATTCAGAAGATGATACAGTTGAATTTTTAGTAGAATGTATAGAAAATGCTAATAAAAATCCTAGAAAACAATACGATTTTGCAGTGACTTTAAAGGATACAGGAAATGTAATAGGGGGATGTGGTATTTATTTAAATGATACATTAGATGAAGCAATGCTAGGATGGGTTTTACATAAGAATTATTGGAAGAAGGGGTATATGACCGAAGCAGGCAAAGAATTAGTTCGATTTGCATTTGAGGAATTAAAATTGCATAGATTATATGCTACTTGTGATGCAGAAAATTATGGTTCTTATCGTGTTATGGAAAATATAGGAATGAGAAGAGAGGGACATGCTATTAAAAATAGAAAGGTTGTTGGTTATAAAGATGAATATCATGATGAACTTTTCTATGGAATTTTAAAAGAAGAATGGAATGAAAAACAAAATAAATAATAGTGTAATTAATAAGTGGATAGGTTGTTGATATATTATTATGAAAATACAATAGAGGAATAAGAGTGAGGAATTTAAGGGAGGATAACGTAATGAAAGTTGCTTTAAAAAAGTGTACATTAAATGATTTATTTACACTTAAAGAATTATCAATAATTAATTATGTAGATACATATGGTCAAGATAATACACCGGTAAATATGGCAAAATATATTGATAAAAGCTTTAGTGTTGAAAAGCTAAGTCGTGAAATAATAAATGAAAACTCTGGAGTTTATTTCATGTATATAGATGACATGTTAGGTGGATATGTAAAATTAAACAAATATAAAGCGCAAAAAGATATTAAGAATCCAAGATCAATGGAAATAGAAAAGATATATATATTAAAGGATTATCAAGGTAAGGATATAGTCGAGGAATTTATTGAACAAGTAATTAAAGTTGCAAGAAATGATAGTAAAGAATTTATATGGCTTGGTATATGTGAAAGAAATGATAGAGAAATTTCATTTTATGAAAGGAATGGATTTAAAGAAATTGGTAAACATTCTTTTAAAGTAGGAGAGAAGCTTGAAACTAAATTTATTATGCATAAATATATAAAGTGAAATTTAATTGTATATTAGTGTAAAAGGGTAATTAAAATTAGGAAATTAATAGTAGATATATTAAAAAAATAATGATAAACTAGGTATGAGAATTAGGTTCTCATACCTTTAATTTCGTAAAAGGAGTGATGTATTATGATGAAAATAATAAGCATTGAAATGGATAGTGTATTAATTAGTGAGGTGGGTATTAATTAGCCTTACAGAATTGTAATGAAACTTTTGATACCTCCTCACTAAGGGTTTAGTTGAAATTAATTTAAACTTTAAGTGCATTTCGGAGGAAAGAAAATTGGAAAAAACAAATTTAAATAATATTGGACTAACTGAAAGATTTGAAATTGAAGCAACAATGTATGAAGATAATTTATTTTTAGCAAGGGTATCTGTTCAGCATAAAGATAAATATAAAATTATTACAGAAGAGGGAGAGGCTTTAGCAGAAGTTTCAGGTAAATTTAAGCATGAAGCATTAGGCACAGAAAGTTTTCCAGCTGTAGGAGATTGGGTTATGGTAGATAGATTAAATGATAGTAATGGAAATGCTATAATTCATCATGTATTAAGAAGAAAAAGTGCTTTTGAAAGAAAAGTTGCTGGAAATAGAAGAGATATTCAAATAGTGGCTGCAAATATAGATATTGTGTTTATATGTATGGCACTTAATAATGACTTTAATATTAGAAGATTAGAAAGATATATATCAGTTGCTTGGGATAGTATGGCAACACCTGTAATAGTATTAACAAAAGCTGACCTTTGTGATAATGTTTTAGAAAAGCAATTAGAGGTAGAAGCCGTTGCATTTGGAATTGATGTATTAGTAACAAGCTCTATAAATGGTGAAGGCTATGAAGAAATTAAGAATTATATAGGTAATAATAAAACAGTAGCATTCATAGGTTCATCAGGTATAGGAAAGTCAACTCTTATAAATAAACTAATGGGAGAAGAAATTCTTCTTACAAATGGTTTAAGAAATGATGATAAAGGAAGACATACTACAACTCATAGGGAGCTTTTAGTACTACCTAATGGAGGCGTAGTTATTGATACACCTGGAATGAGAGAGTTGCAACTTATTACTGGAGATGTAGATAAATCTTTTTCTGATATTGATGAAATAGCAGCACAGTGTAAATTTTCAGATTGTAAGCATGAAAGTGAACCAGGATGTGCTGTAAGAAAAGCAATAGAAGATGGAATAATTGATATAAATAGATTTGAAAGCTATAAGAAGATTCAAAAAGAATTAAAATATTCAGAATTAAAAGGTAGAAAATTAGAAAAAGAAAAAATTAATAATATGTTTGCAAGTGTTGGTGGAATAAAAAATGCTAGAAAATTTGCAAAAGAAAAAAATAAAAGAAGATATAATTAAATAGCTTTTAAAATAATGTAGGAGCTCCAAATTTATTATTTGGGGCTTTTTTAAGTAAATATTATATCTCAATAAAGATATTTTAGGTGATAATATGAAAATAATAATAGGAATAGTGGTTATTTCATTTGTTTTTATAAGGGTATATAAAGCTAAGATAAAAGGATATATTGGAGAAAAACAAGTAAGTAAAAGATTAAGAAAATTAAATAAACGAAAATATAAGGTGCTAAATAATGTATTGCTAAAAACTGCAAATGGTAGTACACAAATAGATCATGTTGTTATATCTATATATGGAGTTTTTGTTATAGAAACAAAAAATTATAAGGGAATAATAAAAGGAAATGAATATGATGAAAACTGGAGTCAAATACTAATAAATAAAAATGAAAATTTAAGAAATCCTATAAAACAAAATAATGGTCATATAAAGGCAATAAAAGATTTAATTCCTGAAATAAGATACAAAAAGATAAAATCTATTATTTTATTTAGTAAAAGAGCAAGGTTAAATGTAAATGCAGTTACTGATGTTACATATATTAATAAAGTAAATAAGATAATAAAATCATATAAAACTAAAGAGTATACAATTGAAGAAGTAGAAAGAATATTTAAGAAATTAGAAGAGTTAAATGTTAATTCATTTAAAGAAAGAAAGGCTCATGTTAAAAATGTTAAAAGAACAGTAAAAAATGCAGAGAAAAAACTGAAAAAAAATAGGTGTCCAAGATGTGGAGGAAAGCTTAAAAAGAAAAAAAGTAAGTATGGAAAGTTTAAAGGATGTAAAAATTATCCTAATTGTACCTTTAAATTAAATGCATAATATAGAAAGTTGGTGGGAGTATGGTTGATTTATGTTTATTGGGCTGTGGTGGAAATATGCCAATGCCCTATAGAAATTTATCTGCAACACTTTTAAATTTTAAAGGAAGAAAAATTCTAATAGATTGTGGGGAAGGAACTCAAGTATCTATGAGAATGATTGGATGGGGGGTTAAATCCATAGATGTAATTTGTATAACACATTGTCATGGTGATCATATTATTGGTTTAACAGGACTTTTATCAACTATAGCAAATAGCGGAAGAGAAAAACCGTTAACTATAATTGGACCAGAAGGAATAACAGAAGTAGTTAAAGGACTTACTGTTATAGCAAAATATCTTACATATGATTTAAATATAATAGAAAACCCTAGGGAAATTAATTTTAAGGTTAATGATGATAATCTTGAAGTTGTTGAAAAATGTGGTGAAATAAAGCTTACAACATTAGAAGTTGATCATTCATCACCTTGTATAGGATATAGTTTATATTTTAAGCGTGATAGGAAGTTTTCAGTAGAAAAAGCTGAAAAAAATAATGTACCTAAAATATTATGGAATAAGCTACAAAAAGGTTATGAAGAAATAATAAATTATGAGGGCAAAGAATATAAAAAAGAAATGGTACTTGGTGATGAAAGAAGAGGAATAAAAATAAGTTTAATTACGGATACTAGACCTTTAAATTGTATAGTTAATTTTATAGAAGATAGTGATTTGTTTATTTGTGAAGGTAATTTTGGAAGTGATGATGATATAGATAAAGCTATAAGAAAAAAACATATGACATTTAGCGAAGCTGCAACACTTGCAAGAGATGGCAATTGTAAAGAACTTTTATTAACTCATTTTTCACCTGCGATGTTAGAACCAAAAGAATATGAAGAAAATGCAACTAGAATTTTTAAGAATACTATTATTGGAGAAGATAGATTAATAAAAAGTATTAGCTTTGCTGATAAGTAAAAATGAAGAAACTCCCAAGAGAGGAGAATAGATAGATTTGGAGACTGTAGATAATTTTGTGTAATATAGTTTCTTATAAATCAAATATTACTGGAAATTTTGATTTCCAGTAATATT